>CAZTKB010000127.1:0-9655 GCA_964614125.1 uncultured Desulfobacterales bacterium
TGGGATGCGGGGCCACTTCCTGGCAGACCACACTGTATGTCGTGTTGCCGGCCGCGATCAGCGGGGTTTTTTCCGCCGTTATGATCGGCCTGGGCCGGGCGGTGGGGGAAACCATGATCGTGGTGATGGCCGCCGGGAACACCCCCATTCTCGATCTGAATATTTTTAACGGGCTCCGGGCATTGTCCGCGACGATTGCCGTGGAGCTCCCCGAGGCCGTGAAAGGGGGTACCCTGTATCGGGTCCTCTTTTTGTCGGGTTTGGTATTGTTTGCCATGACCTTTGTGATCAACACCGTTGCGGAAATCGTCCGGATCCGTTTCCGGAAACGGGCCGCCCAACTCTAGGCGCTTCGGGAGTCATGGCAACAGCAGCGAAAGGCATTCAGAACCTATGAGTATTTTCACCCGAAAACCGGAAAGCGCTTCGGTCACCGGATCCAACCTGCAGGCCAGGGGGGAGCCGTTTGTATGGATCATGGCAGGGGGGCTGGTCATCGGTGTACTGATGATCGTGTTCTTTTTGGGATTGATCGTCTGGAACGGGCTGATCACCTTTTATCCCGGTCCGATCCATGTTCTGGATCTGACGGATGGACGCAAAGCGGCCGGAGAGCCCATGCGTTCCGAGATGTTTTCTCCACCAAAAAACCAACTGGAAGGCCTGCCTCCGGAGATTCGGGAAAAAATCCGGCTTCAACACGGCCATGCCGAACGGACGCTGTATAAAACAGGCAATTTCGATCTCTATCACACCGATTACCAGTGGATATCCGAGTTCGAGATCCGGAAACGAGAAACACCCGGCGGCATGGTTCTGGTGGAACGGGTGGAGTGGGGGCCTTTCATCGGAACCATCCAGGAGATGAACCTGGACGGAGAAATCATCCGGGATCCGGCCCATCTGCACTCGCGGTTTTCGGGAGCCCACCGGGATGCCCGGCAACGATCCCGGGCCATATTCCGGCTGGAACGGCATGAAATCGGCGGCATCCATCACGCCATGGAACAGGCCCGGCTGACCGCGAAACAGGTGGAACTGGATCAGAAGGCTTCGGTGGAAACCCGGGAGAACGCCATGCGCCTTCGGGATCGGACCCTGGAGGAACTGGACGAGCGATACCGTAGGCTGCAGGAGCAGGCGGATAGTTTGAAAGAGGCCAACGGCCGGTTTACGATCACCCTGGCGGATGTGGAAGGCCGGACCAAAACCTTGCGCCTGTCTGATATCGTCCGTTTGGTTCCGGCCAATGATCTCGGGTGGTGGCAGCGCGGGTCCGTATATCTGAGCCGGTGGTGGGAGTTTCTGACCCAGGAACCGCGGGAAGCCAATACCGAGGGTGGTGTGATGCCCGCGATTTTCGGTACCTTCACCATGACCTTGCTGATGGTGCTGGTGGTGGCACCATTTGGCGTGATGTCGGCTCTTTACCTGCGGGAATATGCCAAACAGGGCCGATTGGTATCCATGGTCCGAATCTGTGTCAACAATCTGGCCGGAGTCCCCTCCATCGTCTATGGGGTTTTCGGTCTGGGGTTCTTTGCCTACACGGTCGGCGGGTGGGTGGACCAGATGTTTTTTCCGGAACGCCTTCCTTCCCCGACATTCGGAACGGGCGGGATCCTGTGGTCAGCCCTGACCTTGGCCTTGTTGACCGTACCCGTGGTGATTGTCGCCACCGAAGAAGCCCTTTCGGCAGTACCCCATTCCCTGCGGGAAGGGTCGCTGGCCTGCGGGGCGTCCCGGTGGCAGACCATTCGGTATGTGGTGCTGCCCAAGGCGATGCCCGGGATCATGACCGGACTGATTCTGGCCATGGCCCGAGGGGCGGGAGAAGTCGCGCCCCTGATGTTGGTGGGCGTTGTCAAGCTGGCGCCGGAGCTGCCGATCGACGGGGTTTTTCCGTTTTTACACCTGGAGCGAAGCTTCATGCACCTGGCGTTTCATATTTTCGATGTCGGATTCCAATCCCGTAACTCGGAGGCCGGCAAACCCATGGTATTTGTCACCACCCTGCTGTTGATCAGTCTGATCGCGGTGATGAACATCACCGCGATCGCCATCCGGAATCGCCTGAAACGCCGGTATATGACCGGACATTTTTAAGAAAGGCCTGTTGCCATGACCGAACGATCGGGCGGGAAAATTCCGCCGGTGGAAAAAACATTCACGCATCCTCAGAAGGGGCCGGAAGGCACGATTCTGGATATCGACCGATTCAGCCTGTGGTACGGGATGAAGCAGGCATTGTTTTCGAATACCATTTCCGTCGAAAAAGGCCTGGTCACGGCACTGATCGGACCGTCCGGATGCGGAAAGTCGACCCTGCTCCGTTCCCTGAACCGCATGAACGACCTGATCGAGGGGTTGCGTACCGAAGGGGAAATCCGGCTGGACGGCCAAAATATTTTCGACAGAACCGTGGATGTGATCGCACTGCGGAAGCGGATGGGCATGGTATTTCAGAAACCCAACCCCTTTCCCATGTCCATTTTCGACAACGTGATCTATCCCCTGAAAGTCGACGGGATCCGGGATCGGCGGGTATTGACGGAGACCATGGAACGGTCGCTGCAGGCGGCCGCCATCTGGGACGAGGTCAAAGACCGTCTGAAAGATAATGCGTTGGGGCTCTCCGGAGGACAACAGCAGCGACTGTGCATTGCCCGGGCCATCGCTTCGGATCCGGAGGTTCTGTTGATGGACGAACCCTGTTCCGCCCTGGATCCTCTTGCCACGGCCAAGATCGAGGACCTGATCAACGAACTCCGCGGCCGGTACACCATCATCATCGTCACCCACAACATGCAGCAGGCCGCGCGGGTGTCGGACAACACGGTGTTCATGTATCTGGGAAAGATCATCGAGTACGGCAAAACCGATACGATATTCACCAAACCCCGAAGCCAGCAGACCCAGGATTACGTGACCGGCCGGTTCGGATGATCCGAGAGGTTTTCTCTCCTGCCGGTGACTCCAGATCGAAGGGATGCCATCCGTCGATACGACAAAGGAAAAAAAGATGACCCGATATTTTCAACGAGAACTGGACAAGATCAAGAAAATGATTCTGACCCTGGGGGCGCTGGTCGAAGAGCAGGTGATTCAGGCTGGACAGGCGATCGCCAAAACGGATGCCGAACTGGCGGCAAAAATCGTGACCACCGACCATGAAATCGATGACATGGAGGTGGATGTGGAGGAAGAGTGCCTGAAGGTGCTGGCTCTCCATCAGCCGGTGGCCATCGATCTGCGGTTTCTGATCGCGGTGATCAAAATCAACAACGACTTGGAGCGGATCGCCGACGAGGCGGTCAATATCGCCCAGCGGGTGGAGGCGATCAGCCGGAAACGCGGTGACGGTTTTGTGTTCGACTATTCGGTCATGGTGCAAAAGGCCGAGGATATGCTGCGAAAAAGCCTGGATTCCCTGGTCAACCTGGATATCGACATGGCCTATCGCGTGGTGATCCTGGACGATGAGGTGGACCACATCAAACGCATCGCCTATGACCGTATCAAGGGGGCCATCAAGGCCGCTCCGGACCAGGTGGGATACCTGATCAACCTGCTCTTGATTTCCCGGCACCTGGAACGGATCGCCGATCATGCCACCAATATCGCGGAAGAGGTGATTTACCTGATCGACGGCGAGATCGTGCGGCACGACATCAAAAAGGATGTCGGGGAACCGGAGATTCGAAAAAAATCAGGCAAATAGGCGACTAGGAGACTGAAATTCGGTAGTTCGACGGGGGCCGGAAGTTTTTGGGATTTTTCTTGGAAAAGCCTCTGGAGGATCCGGAGAAGACGATGCCTATCGAAAGGGCCAGCCACCGGAATTGTCGTGAGGTCGAACCGGCAGTTGGATGATAAACCGGGATCCGTGATGCAGGCCCTGGCTTTCCGCCCACAATCGGCCGTCATGCATCTGGATGAACCGCCGGGACAATGCCAACCCCAAACCCGTGCCCGGGGTCTTGTCCCGCAATCCGCTCTGAACCTGAAAAAATTCCTGAAAGATATTTTCCAGATGTTCGGGATCAATGCCGATTCCCGTGTCTTCGACTTCCATTCGGATCCATGGTCCGCCGCCGGGAAGCGCGGGAGTTTTGTCAGTGGTCTCGGCAAGCTCCTCCAGGAGTATCCGAATTCGGATGGTTCCGTGATCCGGAGTGAACTTGGCCGCGTTGGACAGGAGATTGACCAGGACTTGCTTCAACTTGCGTCGGTCGCCTATGATATGGAACCGATCCGGGGGAACTTCCATGTCGATATCCAGCCGGATATCGTGCGCCAGTGCTTTCTGACGGATGAGCATCAGACTTTCTTCCGCCAGTTCCCGGGGGTCGATGGGAACCGGTTCGAATTCCATGTTTCCCGCCTCGAACCGGCTCAGATCCAGGATGTCGTCGATCAAGGTCAATAAATGCCGCCCACTTTGCACAATGTCAGTCAGGTATTCTTTTTGCTTCTCATTGAGCGGCCCGACATATTCTTCCGCCAACAATTCGGAAAACCCGAGGATGGCATTGAGTGGGGTCCGCAGCTCGTGGCTCATGTTGGAAAGAAAACGGGATTTCGCCTGGTTCGCAGTGTTCGCCATGATCACGGCGGATTCCAGCTCCCGGGTTTTCCCCTGGATGATCTCCTGGATCCGGGTGTTGTCCTGGAAAGACAACACAACACCCTCAATTCTGCCTTGCCGGATCAGGGGGGCGGCATGATAAGAGGCAGGGAATTTGGAACGATCGAATCGGTGAAAATCCTCCTCACCGCTGACGGACTCCTGGTTGGAATTCATAACGGACAAAATCGGATGATCGAGATGGTGATGCGGCATATCGGATGGTGGACGACTGTTTACGATCGTTTTTAGATGTAATCCGAGCATTTCCCCGGGGTGATATCCCAAAAGTTTTTCAGCGGCAGGGTTACTGAAGGTAATGGTCCCCAATTTGCTGAAAGTAATGACGCCCTCGTCGAGATGACTGGTAAGGGCGAGATTGAAATCAAGGTCTTCCTTCATCAATTTGGTACTATCTTCCATTATCGACTGCCCGCGTGTGTTAGGAAGGCCGGTTCAAAAACGTCATCCTTCAGATTCGGGTAAACCTCCCGAATCTGCAAGATCTCTTCCGTGATCGAAAAAAAGGCATCCGTAACCTTCGGATCGAAATGGCTTCCCCGGCCGTCGCGGATGATGGCAAAGGCTTTCTCCACGGAAAAAGGTTCCTTGTAGGGCCGTCTGGAGGTCAGGGCGTCAAACACATCCGCAATGGCGGTGATCCGGCCCGCCAAAGGGATCCGTTTTCCCTGGAGCCCGTACGGATACCCGGTTCCGTCCCATCTTTCGTGATGGGTCAGGGCGATGATCCGGGCCAGGCGGATATACGGGGCCGTAGCGTCCTGCAGGATCCGGGCTCCGATCAGGGTGTGTTGTTTCATGATTTCCCATTCCTGGGGGTCCAGTTTGGCGGGTTTCAGCAAAATCCGGTCCGGGATTCCGATTTTTCCGATATCGTGCATCGGGGAGGCGTAGAGAAGACGCTCGGCCGTTGTTTCGGAAAGCCCCATCCGCAATGCCACCGCCTGGCAGTATCGGCTCATCCGATGGATGTGGTCTCCGGTGTCCTCGTCTTTGAATTCGGCGGCGTGGGACAGGCACAGAATGGTTTCCAGGGAGGCCAGCTTCAGGTGTTTCAATGCTTTCTGGAGCTGGCGGGTGCGTTTGGCTACATCGTTTTCCAGTTTTTTCTGGTAGTTTTTCAGATGGTCGTGGTAGGCTTTCACCTGGAGCAGGGTTTTGATCCGGGTTCTGAGCTCGATTTTGTCGATCGGTTTGCTCATGAAGTCGTCGGCGCCCGCTTCCAGCGCCCGGATCCGATCTTCGACCTCCCGCAGAGCCGTGACCATCACGATGGGAATCGCCCGGGTGTCTTCACTTCCCTTCAAAACCCGCGTGGCCTCGATACCGTTCATGATCGGCATCATGATATCCATCAGGATGACATCCGGCGGATCCTGGCTGACCGCCTGTATCGCGTCCCGGCCGTTGCTCGCCTGAATCACCCGGTACCCTGTGGGCAGCAGCATGGCCTCCAGTAACCGGAGATTTCGTTCTTCGTCATCCACGATCAGAATGGCGGGAGTATCATTCACGGGGATTCTCCTGTTTGGAAAGGATGTTTCGGACCGCAGCCAGAATCTCCCGGATCGGAAAGGGTTTGGGAATATATCCGTCGCATCCGGCATCCAGAATATGGCGGATATCACATTCCATGCCGTATCCCGTGAGGGCCAGCACCGGGATGTGGCACAGGTCTGCATCGCTCTTGATGATCCGGGTGGCTTGGATGCCGTCCATGACCGGCATCCGGATGTCCATCAGAATCAGGTCCGGCCGGTGCCTGCGGGCGGCTTCGATGCCGCTTTGTCCGTCGCATTCCTCCAGGGTTCGGTATCCGGACGCGGTCAGGATATCCCGGAGAAGTTTGATATTCAATGGCTCGTCTTCCACGATGAGAATGCATGATGTCATGATCCGTCCGTTTCTTCGGAATCCCTGATAATGGGCAGGCGCACGATAAACCGGCTGCCTTTACCGGTTCCTTCGCTTTCCACGCGCACCCCGCCCCGATGCAGTTCCATGAAGCGCCGAGTCAATGGAAGACCCAGGCCGGCTCCGGGTGTCTTATCCTGCAGCCCATTTTGGATCTGAAAGAAGGATTGAAAGATTTTTGCCTGATTTTCCGGCGCGATACCGATTCCGGTATCCTCCACCATTATCTCCAGTTTGGGAACGATGTCAAGCGCGCTTTCATTCGAACCGATCGGGATATCGTTGTCCCACAGCCGGCAGGAACGAACGATCCGGAGCCGGAGAATGATCCGCCCTTTTTCCGGGGTGAACTGAACTGCATTGTTCAGAAGGTTTTCCACCGTGCGCCGGAGTTTCCTCTCGTCGGCAAATACCGTCAACTGCCTGCATTCTTCGGGAATTTCCGTTTGCACTTCCAGGTTCTTCCGAGCTGCCGGCTCCCGGATGACTGTGAGGCAGTTTTCCATCAGGGGGACGACGGGAAACCGGGTGAGGACCAGTTTGATTGCTCCGGCCTTGATTTTGGCTAGCTCCAGGATCTCATCCAACAGGCGGGAGAGATGTTTTCCACTCTCCCGGATATCTTCCACGTATTGCATTTGGGTCGGATTCAGGGAACCGGCGGCCTGCTCGGCCAGAACATCGGCAAACCCGATGATGGCATGAAGCGGAGTGATCAACTCGTGGCTCATTCCGGACAGAAAATTGGATTTGGCCAGGTCCGCAGCTCGGATTGTCTCGAGTAGTTCCAATTCCTGAGTGATATCCCGGAACACCTCCACCGCCCCCATGATCCGGCCCTCCGCGCTGACGAGGGGAGATGCGGTCAGGGAGATCGGAATGAGGTCTCCGTTATTTCTGCGGATATACGCCTGGGGGACGGTGCATGTCTGCCGGTGGGTCAGGGCATGCGCCATCGGGCACTCGCTGCTTTGACAGAGTATCCGTCCGCTTTGATCTTCATGGCGGAGGATTTCGAAACACGGTTTTCCGATGATTTCCTTGGCGCTGTGCCCGGTGATCCGTTGCGCACCTGCATTCCAGGACCGGATGATCTGGTTGGAATCGATGGAATAGACGCCGTCTCCGATGCTGTTGACAATCGCCAGAGCATATTGTTTTTCCCATAGCATTTCCTGGGTGAGCCGCTGGGCCATCAGGTTGAAATCCCTGGCCAGGTCCGTCAATTCCGGGCCTCCCTGGATCTCGATTCGATGGTGCAGCTGCCCTTTGGCGATCTGGTTGGCGCTTTCCCGCAGGCGATCGATCGGCCTGGTGATCTGCCGGGCCAACAGGTAGCTGGCTGCCAGGGAAATCAGCAGGGAAAGGATAAGGATTCCGGAAAAATAGGTCAGGTATTCGCGGATCGAGGAATCGACCAGCGATGCCGGAACAGCCTGCCCCAAGAGGAAAAGGGGGGACCGATTATTCGGAAACCGGACCGGCGTGATACAGGCATGATATCGGGACCCTTGGATCAGGGTTTCCCGGTCTTGGAGGGGTGAGAGGGCGGTGATGCCGGGAAACTGTTTTCGAACCAGGAATTCGATATCCGCTTGGGTAAAGGGGTCGATTTCTTGAGGTCGGTAATAAAAAAACCCACCCCGGGAATCCACGAGAAACCATTCGGCCCTTGGATGAAAGGCCGGATGACCCTCGTTTTGGAACAAGTTCTCCCACAGGAAATCCATCACCAGGATTCCGACAATCCGGCCCGTGATGTGAAACACCGGGACGGTCATTTGGACAAGGGGTGGAATCGCATGCTGCATGTCCTCGTTTTCGGCAACAAGTGTATCCAGTACGATTCGGATCTGTTCGGGCGCCGATATGAGGGACTGTTGAAACCAGGAGGTTCGGGAATGGTTTGTTCCCGGCGAAGGTTCGATGGCACGGGGCTGGTTCCCGTCCCAGTCGACCCGAACGATTTCCGTTCCTTCCCGGTCCACCAGCCGGATTCGGGTGCAGCACCGGGTGACGCGATGGATGCCCGAAAATACGGTTTGGAGTCTCTCCCTCCATTTTTCCGGAAGGGCAGCCGGGCCGGGATGGCTCTCTGGAGAGGTGGCCAGTTCGCGGACTGCGCCGGTATTCAGCAGAAACAGAAGATGTTCCTGGGCGCCTTCCATCCGAAGCTGGATGTTCCGCTCTTCGATACGCGTGGATAACTGGAAATTGGAGGTGAAGATTTTCCGGAACTCGGTGAGATGGTGGTATATGCCGTAACCGGCGATCAGAGCTGTGGAGGCGGCGGCGACCAAAACGTATGCCGCCAGAATTCGTCCCTGTAGTGTCCATTTTCGAGGCATTATCCGCATATCGAACCGCGCCGGTGAAATTCCGGATTGATAGAATCGGATTCAGTGATTACAATACATTTTAATCGTTGTAAACGAATTGATCCCACGCTCTTTCGCCGGGTTCAATGGGATCCCGGTCGAATGAGGCTGCGGATTTCCGAGGTGGTTCAAAAGGCCCGGAAGATGATATCGTACCCACTCATTTTGGAGGAGATTGCCATGAATCGAAAGATGTTCTGTCGTATGTTCTGCGCCGCCGCATGCCTGATGCTGCTGGCTGTCGCCCCGTTATATTCCCCTTCCGCCGATGCAGGTGACTATACACCACTGCCCGGCGAAGGTAAACAGGTATGGATCGGAAAAGACTATTATTTTGTCTATTCCTTCAACCAAAAACCCTCCTTGGGAACCGTCATCCTGAAGGTGGAAGTCTATGACCGAAACGGCAAAAAGGACACTTCCCTGCAGATTTCGGGGGATTCCGGAATGCCCAGCATGGCCGGGCACCACGATACCGGGAATGTGGCATTGAAACAGAACAAAAAAGGCGACTATCTCCTGCCGGTCAATGTAGTGATGCCGGGGGACTGGGAAGTTCGGCTGACGTTCCGAAAAGATGACAAACCCATTTTCCAGGGGAGCATTTCCTTTTATGTATAAGATTTGCTGGGTCGTTATCGCGATCATATGGGCGGCACCTGTCAGGGGATATGCCGCGGATGGAAGGTTCACCATCGACCAATGTTGCCTTCAC
>CAZTKB010000128.1:0-9615 GCA_964614125.1 uncultured Desulfobacterales bacterium
CCACCAGTGGGGAGGGGAAAAATTGGTGGTCCTGACTCTCTCCCACTCGGGGGGGGAAATGATAGCCCTGGCACTCCCCCACCCGTTGGGAGGGGAAAATGATAGCCCTGGCCCAGTACACCAGGGGGGAGGAGATGAGTACTTTTCCCAGGGAAAGCGGGGTCAGGCCCCCCGGGACAGCGGGCTGAAAATCCGCAGTGCTGAATCGAGGTGCCATGGACACGATGGACAAACATGGACAGGCACGGACAACCACCGGGGTACCTCAGATCGTAGGGCGATTGGCCGGGGAGCCGGAAAGAAAAAAAATAGACCGGAAACGCCTAAAGATGTGAGAAATTATCCCCTAACCAGAGGAAACTCTTCACGACTGGGTGGCAGGTTGGCATTGGCAACCCCTGGTATCAGCGGAAGGATAGGATAGATAGTCTCGCTACCCGTGCCGAAGAAGATCAAGTTTTCCACGGCCACACCGATATCTCGAAACATGCGATCTTCAAATCGGCAGAGATGAGACCGGATATAGGATCCGGTTTCCGGATTGGATCCATGCAATCGCTGATGAAGATCCCATCCGTCTTGAATTTTCCACCCCGCCAGGAATGTCAGGGTATCGGCGACCTGCTTCATTCGGATCTCCGCCCAGTCCAGGTACCCTCGGGTTACCACACTGGATTGTGAAATTCTGTCAAACAGTTCCGGTAACAAAGGAGGCTTGACGGTTTCCAGGCGGTAATTCCGACTTATTTCCGACAGGGCTTCCCACCGGGTCTGCCCGTCACGCCGCAATTCATCCACCAAGCTTCCATTCCGCCGCTTTTTGAAAACCTCTCCGGTTTTCCTGGAAATCACATGAACTTCCCGCGGATTGACCAGCAAGTCGCCCGCCGCCTGGTATTCGGCACTGTCGGCGTAATTCCCGGCGCATAACAGCGCTGCTTCAAAAACCCGGGTGCAGAGCAACCAGGATATCCGGCAGCATGGATCCTGGAGCCTATCCAGCTCGGACACCCACTCCGTGATCTGGCTTTCATAGACTGAGAAGGGAACTCCCGCCCGGTCGATCTTGCGGTTCAGTGCCAAATGGGCGTCCAAAACCGCCTCCTGCGGCAGGTCCAACGATTCTTTTGTCCTTGCCCCCATCCAGGATTCTCCCATCAGGCACCCCTCTTTCCGGTTCACCGGTTGATTTGCTGTTTGACATCATGGGGTTTCTATACTATAGATTTCGATATGTCAAGATTGACATATAATAGCTTCGCCCTGAAGTCACCGCAAAATGGTTGGAGAATCATGTTGAGGGTTGTATCCATGTTCCAAAACCCGGCCAAGGATACCGGTGCTCTCTGCCTGTCAACGGATCAACTGGTCGAACAGATCGGCGTCCTGGCGGACCGGGGTCTGGCGGGTCGGGATATGTCGTTTCTGAATTCGGCAAAGGATTTATCCACCCGCATCGACCAACGTTTTTTAAGCGGCACCCAACTGGCGGTGTTTCACTACCATTTGTCCAATGTATGGGGGAACACCGAACAGCTGCAGAGATCTTCCGGGATGGAAGCTGCGGAATGGGAACAGGAGGGAATCGAAAAGCAGCTGATTCACAATCGGCTTTCCGTGGCCGCCCTGGAACAGGCCGGAAATCATACACCGGTTTCAACGGTTTGTACCATCACCACAAACCTGGCCAATGTCCTGTTCCAGGTGGGCCGCTTCGTTGAAGCCTTGGAGACCTGGGACAGCGTCCTCTGTCGAGACCCGAATTTCGGAATGGCCCTGGCGAACAAGGGTCTGGCAATGCTGCATTATGCACATCTGCTTCCTGACAAGGATCATGCCTTCTTGTACTTGGTGGAAGCCAGAAAAAACCTGCAGAAGGCGCTGAAAACCAACCTCCCCGCCCATGCCCGCCGGCTGTTTCAGGAACATCTCCATACACTGAAACAGGCTCTCCCACGGCATGTGAACCGGAAGTATCTGAACCCCATGGATACGAACGGGCAACCAGAGGGCACACACTCTGCCTTGAAACAATGGAAACTGAAAAACCGGCTGTTTTTGAATCCATTAAACGATCTGGGCTGTTTTGTCGAAAGTGCCGATGATCGAATCTTTGAATTTCCTTTTTTACGATCGCCCTCCCTGCAATCACTATCGCAAGCATTGTACCAGTCCCTGACCCGGGAATTTGTATTTTCGGTGGAATTATATTTCGAATCTCTTTTGAAAAACTCCGGTACGTCAAAAGATGGAAACGAATCAGCGGCTTCCATCAATCTGGAAAAAATCAAGCTTTCTTTTCGAGTGGCTTTTTCGCTTCTGGACAAAATCGCATTTTTTCTAAAGCGGTATTACGGTTTTTCGATTCCCGACAAACGGGTCGGATTCCGAACCATATGGTACCGATTCGGAAAAAAATATGAGGGGCTGCACCCCTCGTTCCGCGAAAGCCGCAACCGCCCCCTCCAGGGATTATTCTGGCTGAGCAAGGATCTGTATGACAGCCGGGCGGATTTTCAGAACGGGCTGGAGTCGGACGCCCGGGGACTCCATTCCATTCGGAACCGCCTGGAACACAACTACCTGATGTTGGAAAATGATATATCCTTTTCCGACAACCCTTCGGTACCGGTTATGTCAGAATCGGATTTTGCCAGGCGGGGGCTTCGCATGCTGAAACTGATACGGTCTGCGCTGAACTATCTGGCCTTGGCCATTTATCAGGAAGAAAACCCGAACGGATAGTCCAACCCGCCCAAGGCGGCCCGGATCCGGCGATAAGACCGCCGGGCTTCCTCCATTCGTGCAGAAACGGCTAGCTGTGCTTCGGAATCCCCGGCAAACTGTTTTCTTTTTTCCTGATAACGGTCTTCCAGACTCACCGGACGATCCCCATCGGTCAGTTTGTCCGCCAGAAACACGACCTCTGCTTCCGTGACCGGCGCATCCGCCTCCACGCGCAGGTCCATATGAACCCGAACGATATCCGCCATCTTCTGACACCCCATTTTCTCCAGAATACCGGCTCCGACCACCGCATGATCGGACTGACGACGGGCCAGATCATGGACCAGAGCAGCGGAAACGATCAGACCAATATCCAGACGGCATCCTGCTGCCAGCAGCTTCCGACCGATCCATTCAGCCGTTCGGGCCACCGCCTGGCAATGACGCCACACGGGTTCGGGTACTCGAAGTTTCTGGACCATGAACTCACGGCATTCTTCCGGAGAAAGAACTCCGATCCGTTCAAAGGACCCAACGATGTACTGGTAATCCGCCGGAGTGTCCATGTCCTGCAAAATGAAGCGATCCGCCGTAGGGATTTCGACAGCCCTTTCCTCATGGCGAGACAAAAACTCCCTCAGTCCCCCTTTTCCCTCATAAGAGAGCAAAACCGGAATCAATTCCGATGGTATCACCGGAGGGTGCCCACGCACACCCTGAAAAACGGGGTACACAATTGAACCAGTATCAAAGGCCTCTGCCAGATCCCGAATGGTCTGGGTTCGTACGAGGGGAATATCCACGGGATGGAAAAAAAAACCGGAAATGTTGGAAGACAATCCGGAAACACCTGCTGCTACGGAAGACCACATACCCTTGGCAAAATGGGGATTCCAAACAGGTGCCGCCCCCAGACAGCATGCCACAGCAGCCACCCGATCCGACTGATATCCGGTAACGACCCGAATATCCGTGATCGAACACATTTGATACCGAAGGATAAGTTGCTCCAGAATGGGCTTTCCTCCCAATGGGAGCAAGGGTTTTAACCTGCCCATCCGCGAAGAAAGGCCGGCTGCGGGAATCAAAACGGCAAATCGGGGTTCGATCGGAAGCGGACTGTTCAAGGTTGCCGCCGGACACGAATTAATTCCGCCGCAATGCTGACTGCGATTTCAGCCGGAGTTTCCGCATCAATCGAAATACCGATGGGAGAATGAACGCGAGCCAGAACTTTCTCTGCTATACCTTCCGCGGCCAGCGCCCGGAATATAGCATCCCGCTTTTTCCGGGAACCGATCATTCCGACATACCGGGCCGGTGTTTTAACCGCCTGACCCAGCACCGTTTTGTCATGAAGATGCCCTCGGGTCAGAATGACGATATATCCCCTGGAATCGATGACCAGGTTATCCATGGCCTGTTCAAAAGAGGGCAGCACATGGATTTCATCGGCTTCCGGAAACCGCTCCCGATTGGCAAATTCCGGCCGGTCATCCAGAACAACGGTTTCGAATCCGATCCGGGAGGCCAACATGGCGGTTTCCCGGCTGACATGCCCAGCACCGAACAAGTACACGGTTTCCTCTGGTGCGATTGGCTCTGTCAACAGGAAAGTTCCTGAACCGCCGGCCACTGTCGGAAGATGTCCATACTTTGTACAGCCGGAGATAATCGTGGAGGAATTCAGCTGTTCCGCTTCCGTCAGATTCCGTTCTATCCGGCACAAACCGGCTTCGGATTTCCGGATTTCCGTGAGCAGACACCCGCTTTTTCGGTGCTGCAGCATATCCGTCAGTCGCTGAAAAAAGTCTTGCTCCTTTTCAGTGGGTAGAATTGATTCGATCAGAATATCCATCCGGCCGCCGCAAATCATATCCATTCCATCCGCGACAGTGGCCGTCAAATCGAAGGAAAGAATCCGGGCCAAGGGTTTTCCCATCATATCCCCGGCTGCCTGTAACACGGAGGCTTCCGGCCAACCCCCTCCAACCGTACCTGTCATCCGGTTTCCACTGACAACCATCCGTGTTCCGCATCCACGCGGCGTGGAACCCTCCTGACGTAACACCGTCGCAACTACAACATCCTTTTTTTGAGCCAGCGAATCACAGACCGCTTTCACCCAAACTTTCATACCCATGAAACATCTCCTTCTCCACGTTTTCTAATGCGGGAACGGAATTCAATTTTTAACGGCCCCATCTTTCAACTCAATCACCAATCGTATTCCGACAAATACCATAACCACCACAATCCGCTCAAGAACAGATGCTTTCCGAATTAATTTATGTCAAATTTGACATAGCGAATCTTACGTGCTACATTATAGCTATAATATAGCACATCAAGACAAACCAGGAGGTGGGCATGGTAACATTGGCAGAGGAAATCGTGACGGAAGTCGAAAAACGTTCCGCATATATGGAGGTCCTTCCAGGGATCCGCATGGTGGCGGTATCACTGGGATATACCCTGGTCGAGCTGAGTTGTGGGACCATGGGGATATGCGCGACTCCCCGCCTTTCGGCCGACGCCGGTTTCGGATTCTATCCGGAAGCCGGTACCTTGGGGAAATTACATATTCTTTCCCTGATGGAGCGGATGCTCTCCAAGCATCCGCTGGAGCAAAGCGTTGGGATCGCCGCAACCAACGCGCTTTCCCAGAGAATCATGCAGGACCAGCCGGAACACTATCATTTTTCTCCCGAGAATTGGCACGGCCTGCTCCCCTCAGCCGATACGGCTCCCCAAGTCGGTATCGTAGGCTTCTCGCCCTCCTTGATCCAACATCTCCTGCATCATTCTTATTCCCTGAAGGTTATCGAGGAAGAGGCTGGATCTGATTCAGGATATTCCCACCAAAAATATTCGGTCAGCAACAATCCTCAGGATCTCCAAGACGTGGATATTCTCCTTATCACCGGGGCGTTGGGGATCATTGCGAATATCGAGCGGATAATAGAAATAGCGAAATCGGCCCGTTTTATCGGTATCATCGATCCATCCGCCGGCTGGCTCCCGGACCCGGCGTTTCGCTTCGGAATCCATTTCATTTCCGGAATTCGGGTCACAGACATTCCGGGGGCACGCCGGACGATTCTCGAAGGGGGGAAAAAAGCGCAGTTTATGAATTGCGCACGCGAATACACCATCGTTTGTCCGGCGGGTGGCCGTATCGGATGTTTTTCCGGTTCCGAATAAAACGGATCCGACCACCGGCCCATTCTCGCTACCACTCATTACAAACCAGTACACCATCCCGGAAGAAAGGTATTCTGGTTTGGGCCGCGGTAAGTAGTTTCACATCCGCGGCCCAATACAGGGAGGCCAAATGGTCATCACGGGACAAGGGGTCTCGGTTAATCCCCGATTTTCTCCATGGAAACCGCACAGGCCTTGTATTCCGCTGTCATCGTGAATGGATCGAAAACCGGATTGGTTAACCAATTCGCGTTGTTTTCCCTAAAATGAAATGCCATCCACACCATGCCGGCAGGCACTTCGGAAGTAATCCGAGCTTTGACCTGAACCTTCCCTCGGCGGGAGCGAACCTGAATAACTTCGCCATCAATGATTCCCAGAGACTGTGCATCAGCCGGGGAAATATCGGCGGTTTCTTCTCCCAGAAGGTCGTTCAGACCTCCTGACCGACCAGTTTGCGTCCGTGTGTGGTAATGCGCCAATCTCCGACCCGTACTCAAGACATAAGGATATTCCTCATCCGGAATTTCCGCGGGAGGCGTCCAGTCGACCGGAATGAATCTTCCCAGACCACAGGAGAATTCTCCCCCGCTATGCAGAAAGCAAGTACCTGGATGATCTTCCGAGGGACATGGCCACTGGATCCCGTTTCCTTCCAGGCGGCTATATTTGATTCCATGAAGAGAAGGCGCCAGTTCCGATATTTCATTGTCCCATAATTCCCGGGCGCTGTCCGATTCCCAGTTATGCCCCATACGGGCCGCGATCTGTTTGAAAATCCACCAGTTCGGTTTTGCCTCCCCCGGTGGGTTACTGGCCGTGCGTACCCGGTTGACCCTTCGTTCGCTGTTGGTAAACGTTCCCTCGTTTTCGCTCCACGCAGCGGCCGGAAAGACGACGTGCGCAAACCGGGAGGTCTCATTGGGAAAAATATCCTGAACCACCAGGAATTCCGCACTGGCCAGTTCATGCTCAACCTTGCGAATATCCGGCTCCGTATTGGCCAGATTCTCCCCGAAAATATAAAATCCCCGAATTTTCCCGTTGACAAGTCCTTCCATCATCTGCGGTATCATCAGACCGTTTTTGTCTGGAAGACTGTCAACCCCCCAGGCCCGCTCGAATTTGGCACGCGATCCAAGATCCGCCACCGGCTGATACCCGGGGAATACATTGGGGAGCGCTCCCATATCGCAGGCTCCCTGAACATTGTTCTGTCCCCGCAACGGGTTCACACCCCCGCATTCCATCCCCATGTTTCCGAGAAGCATCTGAAGATTGGCTATTGTCACCACATTGTTCCGCCCGCAGGTATGTTCCGTGATGCCCAAGGTGTAGCATACCATCACCGGTTTCACCGCTGCCAGCCTTCTGGCGACCGTACGAATCAATTCCGGATCAACTCCGCTGATTTCAGCAGCTCTTTTCGGAGGGTAGTCCGCCACCTTCTGTTTGATTTCCTCGAAACCCATGGTACAGGACCCAACGAATTCCCGATCAAACAAATCCTCTTCAATCAACACATTCATGATGCCGTTGAGAAACGCGATATCGCTTCCCACACGTATCGGTGCATGAATTTCCGCGAAATCAGCCAGTTTATGTTTTCGGGGATCGACCAGGATCAAGCCAGCCCCGTTCATCACCGCGTTTTTAACAAAGGTCGCGGCAACCGGGTGAGCCTCGGTCATGTTGGAACCGATCACCAGAAACATCTTGGCTTTCTGGAATTCCCCAAAGGAATTCGTCATCGCCCCGGAACCAAAGGATGCCGCCAGCCCGGCGACAGTGGGGGCATGTCAGGTACGCGCGCAGTGATCGATGTTGTTCGTTCCGATCACCGCGCGGAAAAGCTTTTGCATGGCATAGGAATCCTCATTAATGCTTCGGGCGCAACTCACGCCCGCCAGTGCATCCGGACCGTGTTCAGCGATGATTTGCTGGAATCGTGAAGTCACGAGGTCAAGAGCCTCACTCCATGATGCCTCTCGAAAGTTTCCATTTTCCCGGACCAGCGGTGTTTTCAGTCTTTCTTCCGAATAGATGAAATCATATCCGAATCGTCCCTTCACACACAGGCGTCCCTGATTGGGAAGACCTTCCGCCACACCGGTCACTTTGACGATCTTCCCATCCCGAACATGCAGCCATTGCTGGCATCCAACTCCGCAATACGGGCATGTCGTACGAATTTTTTCAGAATCCGCGGGGCGCCATAGATATCTGGCTTTTTTCTCCACCAACGCACCGGTCGGACAAGCCTGCACACATTCTCCGCAGAACACGCATTCCGAATCCCGTAGTGTCCTGTCTCCGGCGGCAACGATTTTGCTTTTTTTCCCCCGATACCCGAAACTGATAGCCCGGTTCACCTGAACCTCATTGCAGGCCTGAACACATCGGCCGCAAAGGATGCACCGGGAAAAATCCCGTATGATCAACGGATTTTTCATCTCCGGCAAATAGGGGGAAGGGCAATTGGTGAATTTTTCCGGATGGACCTGGTAACGATATGCCAAATCCTGCAACCGGCAATCGCCCCAGGCCGGACACAATTCCGGCTCCCCGTCTTCCTGTTGGACCCGCAGCTGGAAATCCGACCAGGAGGAAGAACCCATCTGGTGGATACCGCAATTGTGATTACCGGATGCCAGCAACAGTTCCAAAATGGTTTTCCGAGCTTGGACCACCCGGAAAGACTCGGTATGGACCACCATTCCCCGGGTTGCCGGGGTGGCACAGGAAGCCGGCAGGCCTCTGACCCCGTCCACTTCAACGACACATATCCGGCAGGACCCGGTAGGAAGTGATCCCGCCAGGTAACAAAGGGTCGGTATGAAAATATCATGGGACCTTGCCACCTCCAAAATGGTCTGCCCCGGCCGAAATTCCAATGTATTGCCGTTGATTACCAGAGAATGTTGCAATGAGAGGCTCCTTTCCGAAAGCTCCCGGGTATCGGGTCGCGAAAACATTTGTTTATAACCAATAATTTCGATATAGTATTAATATTGAATCTTCGATGTTCAAAAAACAACGACATGCCTCCTTGTGAAAAACTTTCAGATTTTTCTTGATGATTGGCATGAGATAACCTAGTCTTATCGATATGTCAATATTGGCATAATGAAAAAGGAAGGATCCGGCAACCGGAGTCATCCTGTCGGATTTTCCGGCACACCCAGGTTTGATGAACTCGTAAAAAGTCAAATTTCAGATGGCTTTGAAAAAAGTCCGCAGGCAAGGCGCGCAAATCCTGAGGAATGAGGCGTACTTGTCGTACGCCGCAGTGACGAAGGATGCAGCGCAACGCAGCATCCGGACTTTTTACGAAGCCATCAAGTTAAATACACAGAAGAAAACACACAGGATGGTTGTATGACGACGTTCCAAAATTTCATCAATGGTCAATGGGTTTCCGCGGTCTCCGGGAATACCTTTGAAAATTTCAACCCGGCGGACCGCCGCGATAAAATCGGAGATTTCGCCTTATCCGACAGTCTTGACCTGAATGCGGCCGTTCAGGCGGCCAGACAGGCTTTCTCGGTATGGAAACGGGTTCCGGCCCCCAAACGAGGAGACCTGTTACGTCGGGCAGGGGACATATTTACCCGTAGGAAAGAGGAACTGGCCCGAATCATGACCCGAGAAATGGGCAAACCGGTTTTCGAAACCCGAGGCGAT
>CAZTKB010000129.1:0-1538 GCA_964614125.1 uncultured Desulfobacterales bacterium
TTTTTGTCGTTCAGGACATCATAGGTCTGAGGCGCTGTTCTTCGCAGTTGCCACCCGTGATTGGCGCAGACAATCTTTCGGAATTCCCAATACCCCATCCGGCTGGTGCCTTCCAGGATTCCCGTACTGCCTTCCTCTGAACCCGGTGATGGTTTGTCAGATTTCATAACGCTCATCCCCTTCGGTTGAGGGTTTTCGGTTTTTTCCCCCATTCTACATCATGTCTCCGCGAATCATTTGTACAAATCATTTGCCTGCTTGTCAAATTTTCTTCCCACGATCTCGATGTCGATGACATTCCCGGAAATACACCGGCTGATTATGCAGGGGCAACCAATGGTTCGACTTCAATTACAGGAAACATTCCTATTATTATAAATATTTCAAATAGATATAGATAAAAACCTGTTGAATCGAAACGTAATTTGAAGTAAGGGAAAGTATTATTACCTGGTTCGGACGGAAACATGGAATTAAATAACGTGTTTCGGGCCGCCGGAATCTTTACAACAGGTGGTATTTCTTATGGATATGTTATCCAAAAAGCCCGACGGCAGCGGATCCGCAGGGATGAGAGGGTGGCAGTCCCTTTGCTGGGCGAAGCTCCGGAAAGATCCGGAAACCGACACGGTCGTTTCTTTTCTTTCCCTTGCCGATCACAGCGCCGATGTGGCTGCATGTTGTGAATCGCTTCTTTCTCAACCCCTCATTCGCAGACGATTCGCCAAACTTGCCGATACAAACGATCTGACCTCCCGCCAATGCGCCCGGCTGTGTGTCCTGGCCGCTCTTCATGATATTGGAAAGGCCAATGTCGGGTTCCAAAACCGAAAATTTCCTCATCCCGAATTTTCCGAGGGGCATGTGCAGCCGGTATTGGGGCTTTTTGGCGCGGAGAGCCGGTTTACGGAAATGCTTTCGAATTCCCTGAAAATCGACACCATTGATGGTTGGTCCAGGGAAGACGGGGCGTGTCGGCTTCTGATTGCGTCTTTGTGTCACCATGGGAAACCGGTTGGAATCGGAACCCATGTTAACCCCCGTTGCTGGAAGGCAGCCAATGGGGCGGATCCATTTGGATGCATCGCGGATCTGGTTCAAGCAACCCGACAGTGGTATCCGGAGGCGTGGGAGGAACGGGGCACGGACCTTCCCTCTGACCCAGCGTTCCAACACGCCTTCTGCGGCCTGGTCACGTTATCTGACTGGCTGGGATCGGATACCCGATTTTTTCCCCTGAATCAAACATCGGATGCTCCGGGCAAAGAGGCAGGGGATCGGATATCGTTTTCCAGGTGCCAGGCGCAAGCCGTCATGGAATCCATAGGGCTTTCCACGGACCGTTTCCGGTCGGGTTTGGGGGGCTGGCGGGATTCATTTCAGGCCATAGCTGATTTTCTTCCCAATCCCATACAACGGGAGGTTCTGAATGTTCCGATTCCTCCGGATGGTGGCATCACCATTCTGGAGGCGCCGACCGGAAACGGAAAAACCGAGGCGGCGCTGGCCAGATTCATTCAGATGTTTCAGGCGGGAGA
>CAZTKB010000129.1:1638-9496 GCA_964614125.1 uncultured Desulfobacterales bacterium
TCGGAACATTCCAAACGGTATCTGGCCGGTTCTGTCGTGGTGGGAACAATCGACCAGGTATTGCTGTCTCGCCTGATGGTTCCCCATGCGCACATGCGATCGTTTTGTCTTTTCCGCCATTTGCTGGTTATTGATGAAGTCCATGCTTCGGATGCGTATATGAACGCGATTCTGGGAGAAGTGTTGCGATGGCATATCCGTGTTCGAGGACACGCTCTGTTGATGTCCGCTACCTTGGCCGGAACCGCCCGGCAACGGTTGCTTTTCCCGGACAAGGCCACTTTGCCCCTTTCCTTGGAAAAAACCGTACAAGCGGCTTATCCCCTGATCTCCCAACGATCCGGATCCCATCAAACCGAAATAGCGGTGCAGGTTCCGACGATCCGGCGTGTCCATGTCGAGAACCATTCACCGGAGAATGTTGAAAAATGGATTGCCGAATCTGCCGTGTCGTTTGCCGGCCAGGGCGCTCATGTCCTGGTGATTCGGAACCGGGTTCGAGATTGTCTGGAAACCCAAATCGCGATGGAATCCGGATTCCCGAAATGTTCGGGTTTCTTTTTCCGATGCCATGGAAAAGCATCCCCCCACCATGCGCGCTACGCGGGAAATGACCGTCGTGCCCTGGATCGTGCCCTGGAAGCGGAATTCGGAAAAGGCAGACCGGTGCGGGGGGTGGTATGCGTCGCAACCCAGACGGTTCAGCAGAGCCTGGACCTGGATGCGGATATTCTGATCACGGACATCTGCCCGATGGATGTATTGTTGCAGCGGGTCGGTCGGCTGCATCGGCATTCCCTCCCCGCGCGGCCATCCGGATTTGAAATTCCCCGTGTTTTGGTTGTCACACCACCCCGGGTTGATTTCGACTCATATATACATTCGGATGGAAAAGCCGGAGGGCCGTCGGGAATCGGGACGGTATATGAAAATCTCTGTATTCTGGAGGCCACCCTCCGGATGTTGGAATTGAATCCCGAAATCGCGTTGCCGGATGATTGCCGCCGTTTGGTGGAAAACGCGTTACATCCGGATACCCTGAAATCCATGGCTTCGGAGAAAGGAGAAAAATGGGAGCGTCATCTCCAGGAAATGGAAGGGCAATACTCCGGCATGAAATGCCTGGCCAATTTGAATTTCATGAATTGGAATGCCTTTATGGGAGATTCCGAATCTCTGTTCCCATCCGGGGAGTTGGGCGGAAAAGTCTCCACCCGGCTGGGTGAAGGGGATCGGCTGGTTCGTTTTCCGGAAGGAATCGCCAGTCCATTTGAAGGCCGGATCACGGAACTTTCTCTGCCTGCATGGGTATGTGCGGACATGCCTCCCGATGCCATGCCGCGGGTGATGGAGACATCTTCGGAACGAACCATCTTTTCCTTCGGGGATAATTTTTTTGTATATGATCGGCTGGGAGTCAGACCCCAACAATGGAACATTACCCCTCCGTAAGCCGATCCTTTTTCCAAAAAGGAGGAATATGGAATCCTCGACACATTGTCTGCTTACCGAACCGCTGATACCGGTTCGGATCGACTCCGGTTCCAACCGATTTTTTACGCTTCCGGAAACCCTGTCCGCGCTGGCACGGGGGGAAGCCATCCAATTCCCCATGGCACGAGCCCATCAGTTTTATCCCTGGTATGCGTTCCTTGTGCAGCTTTCAGCCATGGCCATGCATGCCTCACAGAAAAAGAAACCGCCGCACGATAAGATCGAATGGAAAGAATCGTTGTTGGATCTTGCCGAAGGGCAATTCGAGGCTTTCAGCCTGATGGTTTCGGATCTGTCCAAGCCGGCGTTTTTGCAGCCGCCGGTCCCGGAAAAATCAACGGATGTTCTGAAAAACCATGTGGACTATCCGGATCAAATGGATGTTTTGGTAACCGCCAAAAATCATGATCTGAAAGCCGCCAGAATCTGCCGGCCTCATCCCGCCCACTGGATGTACAGCCTGGTCGTTCTTCAGACCACTCAGGGGGTTCTGGGGAGGGACAATTACGGAATCGTTCGAATGAACGGAGGGTTCGCTTCCCGGCCGTTTGCCGGGTTTACACCTTCCTTGGAATGGTCCAATCGATACATCAGGGACTTGGCCGTGCTGATGGATCACCGGGATAAGTTGGTCGAGGCGTACGAATACCCGGAAAATGGAGGAAAACGCCTTTTGTGGCTTTATCCCTGGAATGGAACCACTTCTTTCAAGCTTACAGACTGCGATCCCTATTTTATCGAGATTTGCCGAAGGATCCGGTTGGTCCGTGATGGCGGACAATTGATTGCGCTGGCCGGAAATTCCAAACGGCCAAGGATTTACGAACCTGACCGGAAAGGAAATACCGGTGATCCATGGACCCCTGTCGATCGAACCGGCGAGGGAAAAGCCTTGAATGTGGGAAACTCCGGTTTTCATTATACACTGATGCACCGGATGCTCTTTCAAGGAGACTTCCAACCGGGAGCCTGCCAGATCCTTCGTCCCACGGATGAGAAGCAGTTGCTGTTTTCGGGTTACGCGCTGGCCAGAAAACAGGGTGGAACGCAGGGAATTTACGAACGTCTGATTCCAATACCTCCCAAGGTCGTCCGATTGCTGGGTAGCTTAACCGAACGGGACGTTCTGGGTAAACGGGCCCAAATTCGGATTGAAATGGTGAGAACTTGGACAGCGAATATCCTGCGACCTGCGCTGTGCGCGTTGCTTCAGGGGGGAGCGGCAGCAGGAAATATGAAAGACATGCGGACAAGAAAATGGGAAAGGAGTCTGGATCAGGCGGTGGACGATATTTTCTTTGAGGAATTGTGGAAAGATCTGGAAGTCGATCCGGAGGAGGCATCTCGAAACTGGCTGAACTTGCTCTACCGGCTGGCCGGTGACCAATTGGAACGAGCCATGAAAGAATGTCCGGTTCACAGCGGAAGATATTTTCGTTCTATCGCCGCGGCTGAAAGGGTGTTCCACGGAAGAGCGATGCAAAACTATCCGGAATTGTTTGAAAGGAAAGGAGAATAAAATCATGCAGGATGGTCCGATTCATCCCGGAAGCACAGACGACGGGAAAACGGCGGAATTTCGCCGTAGATTGGCTGATGTCATCGGTGGAATCAACCATGCCATCCACCACCGCCTTTCCAGCGGCGATATCGCCGAGTTGAGGCGATTGGATCCGGACAATCCCGGAATTCCGGCCTTTTGGAAAATCATGGTCAGTTCGATTGGTGACGAGGGGCTGGCCTTGGCCGGAGGATTGGATCGGGACGAGGCGGAAAAGCGATGGGCCGTGGTTTTATCCGCGATGGCCGCCATGGCCAACCAGAGTGTTCAAGGCCGAAAACTCGGAGATGCACTCGCCGACGGCGGGTATTCGGAACTGCGTTTGAACCGGCTCTTGCGGGCCACAGGTCATACCCTACGCGGATTGACCCGGGAAATGACACGATTTCTCACGGCCAAGGGAGAGTTTTTTGACCTCCTGGATTTGGCCCGACTGGTTTTTTCCGACGGAAAAACATGGTCGGAATCATACCGACGGGAAATTGCCAGAGCCTATTACAAAAAAACCATGTGAAAGGAATTCCATCATGAGCAATCCATTTCTTCAACTTCATTGGTTGACCTCCTATCCCGCCGCGCTTCTCAACCGGGATGACGCAGGATTTGCCAAACGCATCCCCTTTGGGGGTGCTGTCCGGACTCGAATATCTTCGCAGTGTTTGAAACGACACTGGCGCATGTTTACGGGAAGGAACAGCCTGAAAGAAATGAACGTGCCTTTCTCGGTACGCTCCCGACGCACCTTTCAGAAATATGTCGTCGAACCTCTGGTTCAAGAGGGTTTGGATGCGGAGATGGTGCAACCAGTGACTTCCGCCTTGATGGACCATATCCTGGGAAAAAGCAAAAGCCAGGATGGAAAAGGAGATAAACCGGATGCCAAGGCAAAAAAGAAATCCGATGTCGTGGAAACGTCCCAGGTAACGGTGTTCGGGGAACCGGAAATCGGTTATTTCCGGGACATAGTACGGAAGGCGTGCGAAGGAGCCAAGGACAACAGCGCGGCTCTGAAAAACTTTTCCGGGATGCTGGACAAATTGACACGGGAAAACCTGAAACGACTGAAATATTCCGCGGGGTTGGATGCATCCCTGTTCGGCCGGATGGTGACCAGCGACATTTTGTCACGGTTGGATGCCGCGATCCATGTGGCCCACGCATTTACCGTGCATGCCGAAGCGTCCGAGAGCGATTATTTTTCCGCGATGGATGATCTGTTGACGGGAGACGATGCGGAACTGGGCAGCGCTCATATCAATTCGACCGAGCTTACCAGCGGGTTGTATTACGGTTATGTGGTGGTGGATATACCCTTGCTCATATCCAATCTGGAAGGATGCTCTCGTGGTGAATCCGAAGGGGCGGATCCGGATGTGGCCGCCACGGTTGTGGAGAAATTGGTGCATATGATCGCGACCGTGTCACCCGGAGCCAAATTGGGAGCCACGGCGCCGTATGCGTCGGCCAGCATGGTGCTGGCCGAATCGGGCTCCTCCCAGCCGCGGACCCTGGCCAACGCCTTTTTGAAGCCGGTGTCCGAAAGGCCGGACCTGCTGAAAAATACCTACCAGGTGATGGCCGATTATCTGAAGGACTATACCGGAATGTACGGCAATGACAACCAATGCTGCCTGGCGGGCATGGGCTCCCTGGAGCCGGTACTGGCGGCCTTGAACCTCACGGAAAAACGCTCTTTGCAGGAATTGTCGCAGTGGGCGGGGCGGCAGATCAGGGGGTGATGTATGCCAGATATCCTTCTTTTACGTCTGGATGCACCGTTGATGAGTTTCGGGGCACCGATGATAGACAATTATGGGGTTATTCAATCCTATCCCGGCAGATCTCAATTAACCGGTATGATCGCGAACGCGCTGGGGTTTCACCATCGGGACACGGGCCTTCTCCAGGGGCTGCAGGATCGGATCCGGTTTGCGGCCCGATGCGACAGGCCGGGAACCAGGATACGGGATTACCAGACCGTGGATCTGGGCCAGGAGTTTATGCTGGACAAGAACGCATGGACAACACGAGGCAAGCCGGACTCACGGGAGGGCGATGCGAAAAACGCCCGTGGAACTCATATCCGATACCGGGACTACTGGGCGGACAGTGTTTTCACTGTGGCGATATGTCTGGATCCCCCAGATCCGATTCCGGACATTCACATGATTGCCGATGCATTCGCCAAACCCGTTCGGCCCTTGTTTATCGGCCGGAAATGCTGTCTGCCGGCCGGTTCGCTCCTGTTGGGCGTCACCATCGCCGATTCTCCGGTTGAAAGCCTGCGTATGCTTCCTCGAATTTCATCAAACCGGGCAAACACGGCGCCGGCAACCTCCCTTTCTGCCTGGTGGGATGACGACTCCGTATCGGAAAGGGCTTTGGGAGAGGCCATTCCGGTCACGGATGAGCGGGATTGGGTCAATCAGATCCATGTCGGCAGGCGCCTGGTCTGCCATGGGATGATATCCCCTCCGGAGGCGACACATGACACATGATACTGAAACATTACATCTGATCCGAATCCAATTGGACGCTTTCCAGGTTTATGATCTCGGCCGGAGGAGGAGGCTTCCCATCAACCGATCCGACATCGGCTATCTGCTTCATTGTTATCTTAACGAACTTTTCGGAGGTTGCATGCCCGGTCCCTTTGCCGTTGTTTCCATGGAGAACAGGTGGGTCACCCTACTATGTTATGGGTCCCAAGGGGCCGAAGAACTCCGGTCCCTAGCGTGGAAAACGGCCGCCGAATCGATCCGGGCCGGTGTCTTGTGGAACACGTTTGCCAGCAAGAAGATTCCCGGCCAGTGGCGGGAAAATCAATTGTTGAATTTTGAAGCACGGGTTTGCCCGGTGATCCGTAAAGCGGGTTCCGGAGAAAAGCACCGGAAAGGGGCGGAAGTGGATGTGTTCCTTGCCAAATGCTGGGAGGCAGGCGACCCTTCTGTCCATGTGGATCGATATACAGTCTACCAGGACTGGTTTATGAAACAAGTGGAATCGGGCGGTGTCGATGTCCGCAATGTTCGCGTGAAGGCTTTCCGGCGCAGTCGTTTGCTCCGGCGCAATCATGAACCGACCCGGAAATCCCATTTTCTGGAACGACCCGATGTTACGATCACCGGAGGGGTGTTGGTAAATGATTCCAAACGGTTTATGGAACTATTGAAAAGGGGTGTCGGCCGGCATCGGAACTTCGGTTTTGGCATGCTGCTGTTGAAACCGGGAGGCGGCTGATGGGGCTTCTGAAGGGACGTCTGGGGTTGGAAACGGCAAGGATTCCCCACGTGGATCGCCATGGAATTGTATGGTTGGAGCGCGGACGTCTGTTTGCGCAGGAAGGCAACCTTCATTTTATGACCCAGGGTTCTCCTGTCTTGGGGCCGGGTGATTATACGCTGCCGTTTCAGACCGTTTCCAATATCCTTATCGGGCCGGGAACTCTGGTAACTCATGACGCAATGAGGTTGATGGCCCGTCACGGTACCGGTTTGATTGCCGTTGGGGAAGATGGAATCCGGTTTTATGCCGGCATGCCCTTTGGGGCGGACGATTCCACCTTGGCTCGCAGTCAGGTTCGGATTTGGAGTGACGAACACGGTGGCCGCATTCGGGCTGTTCGAAGAATGTATGGCTGGCGTTTGGGTGAAGTGTTGCCGTATGCCGATATTTCAGTTCTGCGAGGCACGGAAGGCGATCGAATGAAAACAATGTATCGAAATCTTGCCGTTAAATACGGAATTCGGTGGAATGGCAGGCGGTATGACCGAAACTCCCCGGAACTTTCCGATCTTCCCAATCAGGCGATCAATCATGCTGCAACCGCGGTGGAAGGAGCGGCGATGATTGCCGTGGCGTGCACAGCGACGATTCCTCAACTCGGGTTTATCCATGAGCAATCCGGAAATGCATTCTGCCTGGATATAGCGGACCTGTTTCGGGACGAAGTCACCATTCCAGTGGCTTTTGCGGCCGTTGCCGAGTTTCAACAAAAACCGGACCTGGATCGGAATCTGGAGAAAATGGTACGAACGTTTGCCGGACAGGCGATACAGAAGAAAAAAATTATTCCGAGAATGATCGATCGTATCAAGGAATTATTCGATGAGCATGACAGTGGTGGTGGTTACTAATGTCGCCCGGCGGTTTCATGGCTTTTTAGCTTCCTGTATGTTGGAGATTGCACCCGGGGTGTATGCCGCCCCCAAATTGAATAAGGGGGTCAGAGAGCGGGTTTGGGATGTTTGCTCGGAATGGTTTACCGATATTCCCGGCACCTCGATTGTCATGGTGTGGAATGATCCTTCCGAATCCGGTGGATATGGCATAGCCACATTAGGGGTTCCGGCCAGAACCTTTGTTGAGCATGAGGGGCTTGTTCTGGTCAAACGTGAGTTGATACAGGAAGAAGGATCTGCCGGTTGATTTGGCTGTTCTTATCCTTTGTGTAAAAATTACACAGAGGTTCCCCCGCACACGCGGGGATGGTCCCGATACGGGGGTGACCCTGCTGTCGCAAGGCGAGGTTCCCCCGCACACGCGGGGATGGTCCCGTGAACTTGGCAAACCTCTCCGCCTTCAATACGGTTCCCCCGCACACGCGGGGATGGTCCTGAATATCCGGGAAACTGCAAACAGGATTACGCGGTTCCCCCGCACACGCGGGGATGGTCCGTCGTCGGTTGAGGCTGTCAAGGCTCAGGCAACGGTTCCCCCGCACACGCGGGGATGGTCCCGAGACCGTTCCTTCTGATGGCGGGTTTCTGGTGGTTCCCCCGCACACGCGGGGATGGTCCTAGC
>CAZTKB010000130.1:0-9474 GCA_964614125.1 uncultured Desulfobacterales bacterium
GTCCGATCCGCCTGCGAGTGCCGCATCCGAGTTCTTTTCCAAGGGAAAGCGGGATAGGTCCCCCGGGACGGCGGGCCAATCAGCCGTTTGCCTGCCTGAGCCGCTTTTATTCCCCCCCACCCTGACCCTCCCCCACCAGTGGGGAGGGAAAAATTGGAGGTCCTGACTCTCCCCCACTCGGGAGAAGGGAAAAAATTGTTTCCCTGGCCCAGTACACCAGGGGGGAAGGGGAAAATGGATAGCCCCACCCAGCCTGCAACGAGGAAGGGGGAATAATTGATAGCCCCGCCCCAGCCCGCAACGAGGAAGGAGGAATAATTGATAGCCCCGCCCCCACATGCCAGGTAAACAGATAAGCCGTTTGGCAGCGTAATACCATGGCCGTCAAACGGGAATATCAGGAATGGATCGCAGAAATTATGATTGCTGCAGCATACCGGTAAGCCGAAGATCCTTTTCCTGCCACAACCGGTTAAGATAGTTCTGAAAGTTTTCCCGGAAGTCCGGATCGTTAAAATAATCGCCGATCATCTCGCCCTGAATCGGCATGGCCTCCACACATATACGGATTTCCTTCACCCTTCCGCACAGAAAATCCCATAAACTCTTGCTTCCATACGGATAGGCGATCGTAACGTTCAGCATCCGACCGATCCGGTCCCCCATGGCCGCCATGACAAAGGCGATTCCTCCGGCCTTGGGGCGCAACAGATGCCGGTAGGGAGATCCCTGCCGCTGGTGCTTCTCGGAAGTAAAACGGGTCCCTTCCGCAAAATTCATAACAGAAACCGGTATGTTTCGGAACTTTTCACAGGCTTTCCGGGTAATTTCCAGGTCCTTTCCTTTCAAATGTGGATTTTTCCGGACAAACTCGCTGGAATACCGTTTCATGAAAGGAAAATCGAGCGCCCACCAGGCCAATCCCAGAAAAGGCACCCAAATCAGCTCTTTCTTTAAAAAAAATTTCAAAAATGGTATCTTGCGATGAAAGATTTTTTGAAGAACCAGGATATCCACCCAGGATTGATGATTGGCTACCACCATATACCATTGTTTGGGATCCAACGATTCGAGGCCGGTCACCTGCCATCGGATGCGGTTGACAACCCGAACGTTCCAGTTGTTGATGCCGATCCACCATCCGGCGATGCCGTTCAGCATGCAATCGCAAAATCTGCGCCAGATAGGAACCGGCAGTATGAACTTGGTCAAGGACAAGAGGATCAGCGGAGGTGTCAGAACCAGAGTGTTCAGCACATACAGGGAGAGCGAAACACATCCTCTGCCCCATTCGGATATGGACGATATCATATTCCATCCTTATTATATAAAAAATAGAGTTTGTGGCACCAGGCAGGCGCTTTCAACGGCCACCTTTCCCTATCTTGATAGGGTACTGCATCGCGATTCCGGAGAACAGTCCCCTTTATGGTTGTGACATTTTTTTTACAGAACCAGGGGTGTCGCTTTTGGTTCCTTTTGAACCAGGAGATTTCCCCGCGAGTTCCGAATTCATGGCACAGGTATTGACAGGCCGCTTATGATCCGATCCCGGTGGCTTTTGCATCCGTTATTCGTGTTCATCTGTTCCACAGCCGCCCTGGTGGCCTCCCTGTTTCTCTATATTTATTGGTATATGGAAGTGAATACGGACCTGGAGGCCATCCTGCTGCGGCTGGAAATGGACCGCGGGCAAGTCCTTAAATCCCAGGCCTGGGTGGTCATCATGGTTCTATCCATCTTGGTCGGAGTCATCCTGACCGGTATTTTCATCATATTTCTGTACCATCAGAAGACCAGCCGGCTGTACCGCCTGCAGCAGAATTTCATCAATACCTTCACCCATGAGCTGAAAACACCGGTCACCTCCATGAAACTATATCTCGATACTGCCTTGAAATATGAGATATACACTCCCGATCAACTGAAATATATCCGATTCATGCTCCAGGATGTCACCCGCTTGACCTACACCATCAACCGGATTCTCAGTATCGCCAAAATGGAAAGCGGGGGTGTTCAAGGGGATTTCAACGTTCTGGAAATATCCGGGATAGTCCGCCGCTTTATTGAAAACCACCAGGATCTGTTTCACAAAAGTGTCATACGCTTCCATTCTCCCCCGGAAGCCCGGTTTTACCTCCCCATCCATATTTCTCTGTTCGAAATGCTGTTGATGAACCTGATTACCAATGCTATCAAATACAATGATGGAGAGGTTCCGGAAATCGATATCACCATGGAACAGGATAACCGCTTCCTGGTGATGCGTTTCCGGGACAACGGAATCGGACTGGAAAAAGGCGAAACCAGAAAAATTTTTCGGAAATTTTACCAGGCACGCGGCAAAGAGGAACTGAAAGCCGGCGGCAGCGGCCTGGGTTTATATCTGGCCAAAAATATTATGCGGGCCCACAAGGGAAAAATCACGGCGGACAGCCCGGGGCCCGGGAAAGGGTCGGTTTTCACCCTGTGGTTTCCCACAAGAGTTGCCGCCCCGGAGGTACCCGGTGAACTCATCCATTCAGAAACGCATCCTGGTCATCGAAGATGACCACCATATAGCGGAAGGACTGAAACTGAACCTGAGTCTTCAGGGATACGAGGTGTCGGTGGAAAGCAACGGTATCAGCGGCATTCGGAAATGGAAAACCTGGCACCCGGATCTGATTGTTCTGGATATCATGCTTCCCGGCATGGACGGTCTGTCGGTACTGCAGAATATCCGCTTGGAAGACGAACGGTTACCCATTCTTATACTTTCGGCCCGAACCGCATCGGAAGACAAAATCCGAGGGCTCTCCTGCGGAGTGGATGACTATCTGACCAAACCGTTTGACCTGGAGGAATTTCTGCTTCGTGTGGACCGGCTGCTGACCCGAATGGCCTGGTATCGGGAAGCTGTCCGAAACGACTCGGCGGCGGCCTCCACCCCCTCCGTGTATGAGTTCGGTTCCAATCGGATCGATTTCGAACACGGGACCGCCGTCGGACAGGTGGGACCGATCGCGCTGACGGAATTGGAAACCAAGCTGCTCAAGCTGTTTGTCACCCACCGGGGAAAACCGCTCACCAGAGAGCAGATTCTGGAAATCGGCTGGGGATATTCCCGCGATACCAGCACCCGTACCATTGACAATTTCCTGGTCCGATTCCGGAAATATTTCGAATCCGATCCCAAAAACCCCCGTTACTTTAAGAGCCTTCGGGCCGTAGGATATGTGTTTGATCCGGACAACCAGGTCGCGGAAACCCGAAAAACGCTCCTGGAAAGGCTGACCGGGAGATCCAAAACCCCTGAAAGAGAAACCCAATGAACAGCAATCCGTCTTCCCGTCGAGACACAACCGGAAAATCAACCCTGATCTGGGTCGCCGCGGCCGCATTCATCCTCGGCTTTTTTTCCGGTGTCATACTGACCATCACCAAGTGGAAATCGGATGAAATTCCCGGAAAACACGAAGCCCATTCGAACATGTCCCAGCCGGAGATCCACCCGGACACGATTTCCGCTCTGGAAGCCACCGCCCGGGAACACTCAAACGATCCCATGGCCTGGATCCAGCTGGGAAATGCCGCCTTTGACGCCGGATTGCATGAAAAAGCGATCATGGCCTACGAAAAGGCCTTGTCCCTCGACTCCCGAAACGCCAATGTCTGGACAGACTTGGGCACCATGTACCGAAAAGCGGAACAATTGGACAAGGCAATTGAATCTTTCGACCGCGCGGCCGCGATCGATCCGGAACATGAGCCTTCCCGATTCAACAAGGGGTTGGTGCTGATGCATGACAAAAACGACCGGGAAGGCGCGATCCGCGCGTGGGAGGAGCTTTTGGAAATCAACCCGACGGCCATGGCGCCGGGAGGAAGATCGGTGGATGAATTGCTCCGTCATTTGAAAAACGCTTCCCAATAAAACCCTTTGGCCGTTTTCTGTTCCGGAGCGCGGCCGGAAAGACCTACGCTATGGAAGATTGCTCGGATAGGTTTTCTTCGCTGCTAGAGGTGTGCAGTCTGAAAAAATACTATCCTCTCCGGTCTGGAATTTTTCGGAGAAAAGTCGCGGAAGTGCGCGCCGTGGACAACATCACCCTGGCCATCCGGAAGGGGGAAACTCTGGGACTGGTCGGGGAATCCGGGTGCGGGAAAACAACCGCCGGAAGGGCCATTCTGTTTCTGGACAAGCCTACCGACGGCATCATTCGATTTCAGGGGAAGGATCTATCTCGACTGAACAAACGGGAACTTCGTGATATTCGAAAAGACCTTCAGATGATTTTCCAGGATCCCTTCGAATCCCTGAACCCCCGTCAGACTATTTCAGAAATCCTGGAGGAACCGTTTGCCATCCATCGTATCGACTCCAGCTCAAAACGGAGGCAGGCGGCCCGGACGTTGCTGGACCGGGTGGGCATGCCGGAGAGTTCCCTCCACCGGTTCCCCTTCGAATTCAGCGGAGGACAGCGGCAACGGATCGGAATCGCACGGGCAATCGCCCTGGATCCCAAACTGATCATATGCGACGAACCGGTTTCCGCGTTGGATGTATCCATCCAATCGCAAATCCTCAACCTGCTGTTGGACCTGCAACAGGATTTGGGGCTTTCCTACCTGTTTATCACCCATAACCTGGCGGTCGTCAAGCATGTATCGGATCGTATCGCCGTGATGTATGCCGGGAAAATCGTCGAGACAGCCGGTGCAGAAGATCTTTACCGGCGTCCGGTTCATCCCTATACCCGGGCGCTGATCGCCGCCATTCCAATTCCCTCTCCCCGTTCCGGGCGCAAATCGCCCGCGGTTACCGGAGAAACCCCGTCTGTTGTCCGGCCGCCGGCAGGCTGCCGGTTTCACCCACGCTGCCCCTTTCAGATCGAGCGATGCCGGCTGGAAAGTCCGGAACTTCGACCTGTCGGCGACATCAACCACCAATCAGCCTGCCATCGGGCCGGGGAAATCTGACCATTCCATCTGTTTACAAAGCCGTCGAAGAATAAAGCCGCTGGAGGTAGAATCGGGTGTTGGGATCCACTTCGGCAAAATCGCGGGATGTATCGGTGTTTTTTTGCGCCATGGATTTCCGGAAGCCGGCGGCCAGGGTTTTTCCCAATTCAACTCCGAATTGATCAAAAGGATTGATCCCCCAGATAAAGGCTTCGAAGATGGTTTTGGCTTCGTAAAATGAGAGAAGAGATCCGACCCGTTCCGGGGTGAGATCCGGGAGAACCAGCAGGGAAGACGGGCGGTTGCCGGGAAAATGTCGGAACCTGTCCTGTCCCGGGCTCCCCACCGCAAGCGCCATGCGCTGGGACAGAAGGTTGGCCCACAGTTCCTGGTGGCCCGTCACTCCTTTGGTGGTGACATTCAGCCCGCTGTATTGCGGGGTGAGCACGCCGATGAATTCCATTGGGAAAGGGCGCCCCTGGTGCGCCAATTGGAAAAAAGAATGCTGGGCGTTGGTACCCGGCTCCCCGAACTGGATCGTTCCGGTCACCATATCCAGAAACTCCCCGTCCGCCGTCACCATTTTCCCGTTGCTTTCCATGTTCAACTGCTGAACATGGGAGGCCAGCCGCCGCAAGGGGAAAGCGTACGGAATAATCGCCTGGGCCGGATATCCCAGAAAATTGTTGTTCCAGATGGAAATCAGGGCCGCCGTCAGGGGAATGTTGACGGTTTCATCCGCCTGCATGGCATGGAGATCCATCCTCTCCGCCCCCTTGAGAAAGCGTTCGAAAATATCCGGTCCCAGAACCAGAGAAAGCGGCACTCCCCCGACAGCGGATGTCACGCTGTACCGGCCGCCGATAAAATCGAACATATGAAACACGGCCAGCATGGGATTGTCCGGAGTGTCACCAGGGCTTCCCTTGCTGGTAACCGCGACGATATGGCGGGATGGATCCAGGCCTTTTTCAGCCAGAAAGCGCCGAGCCAGGGCTTCGTTGGCCAGCGTTTCCGCGGTGGTATAACTTTTTGAAACCACCACCCACAAAGATGCTTCCGGATCCACGGTCGGAAGAATTTCCCCGAAGTTGTGAATATCCACGTTGGAGAGATAGTGCAGGCGCATTCCGGGCCGTGCATAGGCCTGCAAAGCGGTGGCAACGAATTCGGTCCCCAGATAACTGCCACCGATTCCAATCACGACAATGTCTCGGAAGGGTTTTCCGGTGGATCCGACAATGTCTCCCGAATGAACATCCCGGCAAAATTTCCGGACCTCGTCCCGTACCCGGCGGATTTCCGGCATGACATCCACACCGTTTTCCCAAACCGGCGTATCGGAAAAACTCCGCGAAGCCATATGCAAGGCCGCGCGTTTCTCGGTGTTGTTGACGATCTTTCCCGCTCCCATATCGAGAAATTTCTTCCGGACCCCCCGCTCTCGGGCCAGGGTCCGCAACCAATCCATCACTTCCCCCGTCACCCGCTGGCAGGAATAATCATAGATGATCTCATCCTCTTCGAGGCGAAACGACGTATCCCGTCCCTCGATTTGAATCAATCGGGAAAGATGGTTTTCAGGGAGATTCAGAATCCGGGACTGGTTTAGCAGATATTGCCATGCGGCGGATGAAGAGGGCGAGGTCATGGGCATCTCCTTTTCGGGAATTATCGCCGGTCAGGTGGGGGCTTGGCATGATGGTCGATTGTCCGGGAAGCGGAAATGACGTATCAACAGGAAATGGTTGCAGATGGTAGGTGGTACGCCCGGCTGGACTTGAACCAGCGGTCTTCAGCTCCGGAGGCTGACGCCCTATCCCCTGGGCCACGGGCGCATATTCCATATACCATTACATACTAAAAAAAAGCGAAGAATAAGTCAAGCCGCAAAAACGGGTTTTCGGGGAAAAACCGCGCGGCCCGGCCTGTCACACCCGATCTTCCGTAATCGAGGTATTCTCCAGATACGCTTTAGCCTCTCCTACCACATACAAGGATCCGGCAATGCACACCACATCGTCCGGGCCGCTCGATTCCACGGCACGACGTATTGCATCCGCCACCGTCGGTACCTCTTCGATGATTCGGACCTTTCCTTCCGCGGCAGAACGCAGGCTTTCCGGAGACAACGCACGATAGATGGCGGGCTGGGTCAATATCACCCGATCGCATGGCGGGAGAAGTACATTCAGAATCTCCTGGAACGGCTTATCTTCCAAAATACCGATCACCAGAGTGATCCGCCGGCCGGACCATTCTGTCGACAGATAGGTTGCCAGGCAGGCAGCGGCATCCAGGTTGTGAGCACCATCCAGAATCACTGTCGGGGAATGGGAGACCACCTCCAGCCGCCCGGGCCAGTGTGTGGTTTCCAAGCCCGCTGACAAGGCCTCTGGGGAGATAGGATGCCCTTGATCCTGGAGAAGTTCACAGGCTGCCAGGACCAGGGCCGCATTCGTGACTTGATGAGCCCCCGAAAGCCGGAGAGGAAAACCGGACCACTGCTGCTTCATTCCCGTATAGCTGATGGTGCCGTCAGGACCGCGGGTCGTGGAAAAATCCTTGCCCAGCCGAAACAGGGGGGCGGACTTTTCCGCCGCGATTCCTTCCAGGACCAATACGGCGGCACCCTGGGTGACACCCGTGACGACAGGCGTACCCTCCTTGATAATCCCCCCCTTTTCCCGGGCGATTTCCTCAATGGTGTTCCCCAGATATTGCTGATGCTCCAGGGAGACATTGGTGATGATCGATATGGCGGGCATCAGGACATTGGTCGCATCCATCCGCCCGCCCATACCCGCCTCGACAACAGCCCAGTCGACCCGGTGGCGGGAGAAAAGATAGAGAGCCATAGCCGTGGTGTATTCAAAAAACGTGGGTTCCCGATCTCCCCCGTACCCCTGTTTGACCGCGAGATAGGATTGCCGGACATCCTCATCGGAAACCGGAACCCCATTGATCTGGATTCTTTCGTTAAACCGAATCAAATGCGGCGAGGTATACATCCCGACACAAAAACCGGCCCGGATCAGAATCGCAGACAAGGTGGCCGCAACAGACCCCTTGCCGTTGGTACCGGCGATATGCAGACTCGAAAAACCGGCCTGGGGATTTCCCAGCCCATCCAGCATACCGCGGATGACGTCCAGTCCCAACTTGATTCCGAATCTGCGAAGCCCGAACATGGCCTGCAGACACTCATCATATGAGGGATTTTTTCGGTTCATATTCATGAAAAAACCCGGTGAGAATCATTTTCTCACCGGGTTCGTTGAATGGAAACAAGCCGATTATCTGCCGCCCCGGCTTTTGGCGATGGCAATCCGTTGTCTGCGAACGGATTCCCGTTGCTTGCGACGTTTGTATTCGCTGGGTTTTTCATAACTTTTTTTCAGCTTGAGTCTCTTGAAAAGGCCGTCGTTCTGAATTTTTTTCTTCAGAATCCGCATGGCTTTCTCAAGATCGTTGTCAAACACCTTGACCTGAATTTCCTTCAAATTGTTCCAACCCCCTTTTTTTCCATCGGTATGCATTCAAATGAACGCTGTCGGGCGGCATGAAATGCCAGACGACCCACCACCCGTCATGATGGCTGATAACTGATATAATTGAATTTTTTCTTATACCCGATCCTATGGAAAAATACAAGGATTATTTCGTCAAATCCATCCCTTCGCGGAAATCAACGCATCCCGAAAATCCCGCGGAACCGATCGTGGTCAATCGGATCCGCGTTTCTCATTCGGTCTTCGAACCGTTGCTACAGCTTGGACACCAGTTCGTCTGTGACGACCTTGACCCCCGGAGAGCCATCCAGCGTGATGTATCTCGGTTTGCCGTCCCGGGCCGCCGCATCCTTGAAATAGTATGCCGAAGCCAGAGTTCCGGTCTGAGTGTCATAATAGATGTCATGCCGTTTGTTGATGGCATCCGCATCCTGGTCATCCGCCCGGGTTTTCAGGTCGCCGCCGCAAACACGGCACTTGTCTCCGTTAGGCTTGATCGCGTCGATAAAAATATTGTTGGGGTGATTGTTGTCGTTGACACACAGGCGCCGCCCCATGATCCGATCCCGGGCCACACCCCGGTCCAGTATAATCTCCACCACAATGTCGAGAGCGAGGCCTGCCGCCTTGAGCGCTTCATCCAGTTTGACCGCCTGGTTCCGGTTTCTCGGAAACCCGTCCAACAGCCATCCTTTGGCGCAATCAGACTGTTGGAGACGATCCAGGATCATGGGAATCGTGATTTCATCCGGCACCAGATCCCCTTTGTCGATAAACGCCTTGGCCTGGGCACCGAGTTCCGTTCCCTTCTGGATGTTTTCCCGAAATATCGCTCCGGATTCGATATGAGGGATATGATATTTTTCCTTCAGAATCGCTCCCTGGGTGCCTTTACCGCTTCCGTTGGGGCCAAAAAACAAAATGTTCATGCGCTCTCCTTTCTGTGGTACATCCGGTTATATCAGCATGGAAAAAGGACGATCCGGAATCCGATGATGACAACAGGATTTCTTTG
>CAZTKB010000131.1:0-9471 GCA_964614125.1 uncultured Desulfobacterales bacterium
CGTTTCCCAACCGTCCTGATCGACGGCCTTTCGGTTTGTTTCCGACAGCGATTCATACACCTTCTGATTCATCAAAATTTCGACGATGCCGGGGGTGTAAAGTGCCGGTCGAACGATATGGTTGCATACCTCGTAGAACTTGTAATTGCCGATCGTATAGAACGGATAGTTGGTGCCGTCCACGGTTCCCTGCTTCAGCGCCATATACTGTTCGGCACCGGAAATCGCCACCGGAGAGGCGCCCAGCGCATCCATGATCTTGGCTTCCATGCCTACGGCCCGGATTTTCTTTCCCTTCAGGTCATCTAGGCTGTGCACCGGAAACTTGGTGATGAGCCCCATGGAGGCAACTCCCAAAGGAGCAATGTAGTGTACCCCGTGTTTCAGGGTAGCCTGGCGCATCAGATCCAGCCATCCGTGTTTTTCATAGAGCTCCTGAGCCTCTTTGGGGTTAGACCATCCGAAGGGAAGCCATTCGCAGTTCACTTCCGGAACGAATCCGGAAAAATAGAGCATGCTGCCGCAATAGGCGTCGATCATTCCCTTGGACATGGCGTCGAAGGCCTCGTTGGTTTTGACCAGCTGATCCGGCCAGAAAATCTTGACCGTAACTTCTCCTCCGGTCAGGGCGCTGACCCGTTCCGCAAAAAACAGCGTGTTCTGACCCACATTGGCTTTTTCCGGGTACACGCACTGCAGCCGGATTTTGACGTTGTCCGCGGCGGAGGAAACCGATGCGGCAATCATGGCGCAACAGATCAGGCATAAGGAAATCGTGACGATTCGTTTCATTCTCTGCTCCTTGTGTGATGTGTGATAGGCCGTTGGGTAAGACCGGGGACCCGGACGGTCCGGCTTCCCGGTTGTTTTATTTTCTGGCGACAAGCACCCCTCGGGGTTTCCCGTCGAATGCCGCCGGCCGATAAGGCAAAAGGCCTGCTTTTTCGGCCTGTTTTTCCAGCTCTTCCCGGTGCGCAGGATTCGCGATGGCAATCAAGGCCCGAGCCCGATCCGACACCGTCAACCCGCGAAGACGAGCGATTCCCCACTCCGTGGCCACATGATCCACCATGGACCGGGGGACGGTCACATTGGCCCCTTTTTCCAAAAGCGGCACGATTTTGGATTTTCCCTTGTGTTCGGAATACAGGGCGATCACGCTGGCCCCGTTTTTGTCATGGGAAAACATGGTTCCCATCACAAAATCCAACTGGCCCCCGGTACCGCTGATCTGCGCCGGCCGGTCTCCTCCGATCTGTTCCGATGCCACCTGCCCAGTCAAATCCACCTGGGCGGCGCTGTTCAAGGAAAACATGTCCGGCTGGGCAGCAATCACCAGGGGGTTGTTGGTATAGTCCACCGGGTAGCTGGCAAAGGCCGGATTCTTGTGGGCAAAATCGTAAAGCCTCCGGCTTCCGAGGCAAAAAGTAAACACGGATTTGAACCGATCTTTGGGTTTTCGGCTGTTTGTGACCACACCCGCCTCGATCAGATCCATCATTTTTTCCGTCAGCATTTCCGTGTGAAAGCCCAGATCCCGGAAACCGGCGTCTTTCAACAGGTCCAGAACGGAATTCGGAAGCCCCCCGATGCCGATCTGGATCGTGGAACCGTTTCGAATCAGGCCCGCCTCCAAAATGTTTTCCGCGATCATCCGGTCGGCCGGCGACGCCTGAACCATGGGCAGACAAAACGTTTGGGATTCATTGTCTTCCACGATCGCATCGACCCGGGAGATGTGGATTCCTTCCTCATATCCGCCAAAAATAGTCGGCATGTCCCTTCGGGGGATCACCACGATTTTTTTGGATACATCCGCGATCGCCATTGTTTCCCCGGCGGTGAGCCCGAAGTTGAAAAATCCGGCGTTATCCATGGGAGCCGCCACCAAAAAAAAGATGTCGATGCTCAGCGTTTTCCGGATAAACGATGGAACGTTATGCCAGGTACTGGGGGTGTAGATCCCGATCCCCCGTTTTCGGGAAAATTCCCGGGTAAACCCCAGAACAAAACCGCTGTGCCAATGAAACACCTCCCCTTCCGGATCCTCCTCACAGATTCGATACCGGGCCGTGTCGATATAGGACCTTACCGTAACATCCCGGAGTTCCTCCTTTCTTTCAGCAAGATGCCGATCGATGACGGTCGCGACGTTGGCCGCCCCGCCGTAGTGAATACTGTCCCCGGGACGGACCATCCCGGCGGCCGTTTCGGGCATTATCCGCTTGGCACGGTATTCCGCCTCCCATCGATTTTCCATTCTCATTCTCCGAACGGTTATGATTGTGGTTCCGTATTACGATTCCTGAAGCAGGTTTTCCCAGATCATCGTATATCCCTGACCGCGGCCCACACACATGGTGGTCAAGCCATAGCGGGCGGACGGATTTTCCCGGAAAAGGCCCCGTAGAAACGCAATGAGCCTCGGCCCGGAGGATGCCAGCGGATGTCCATAAGCAATGGCACCTCCCCAGATATTGACCCGGGAATCGTCGGCCTTCAGGCCCAGACGGTCCAGATCATAGAGCGCCTGTACGGCAAAGGCTTCATTGACCTCGATGATATCGATGTCATCCATGGTCAGCCCGGCTTTTTGCAGTGCTTTTTGGGTGGCAGGCACCGGGGCTGTTCCCATGATCCGGGGATCGACGGCGCAAACCCCGGTAGACACCCAGCGCATCGCCGGCTTTATCCCAAGGGCCGCGGCCTTCTCCCGGCTCATCAACAGAACTGCGGCCGCGCCGTCGTTCAATCCGGACGCGTTTCCCGCAGTCACCCGGCCGCCGGTTTCCCGAAACGGGGTTTTCAGTTTTGCCAGACTCTCCACCGTGGTTTCCGGGCGGGGATGCTGATCCCGGTCCGCCACGATTTGGGTTCCATCGGCCAGTTCCACTTCGATGGGAACAATCATGTCCTTCATTTTCCCTGCCCGAATCGCCTGATCCGCTTTTCTCTGGCATTCCGCGGCATACCGGTCCGCCATGTCCCGCGTGAATTCCGGAAACCGGTCATGGATATTCTCTGCGGTCATTCCCATGTTGAATGCGGATGCGTCCCCCATGACCGCCTCAGCCCGGGGATGGTTGTCACGCATATATCCCATCGGAAGATGACCCATGTGTTCCACGCCGCCGGCGATCAGGCAATCCGCCATTCCCGAAGCGATATGGGAAACCCCGAAGCCGACCGCGGTCAGGCCGCCCGCACACATCCGATCGATGGAGCAGCCCGGAATTTCCCAGCCCCAGTCGGCCAGCATCGAAATCATCCGTCCGATGGTACCACCCTGCTCCCCAATCTGGTTGGTGGCTCCCCAGATGACATCCTCGATCGTCGCGGGCCCGAGAGTGGGATTCCGTTCGATCAGTGCCCGCAATACCGCGATTGAAAGATCCTCCGCGCGGGTTTTCCAGAAAATCCCTTTTTCTCCGGCACGCCCGTACGCCGTGCGCACCGCATCAATCACCACCACATCCTGGATGGTTCTGTTCATCATTTCTTTTCCTCTCTGTATTTCCTTAAAAGGCGTTATCCGGAAGGTCTATGATTTCCCGTCCGCTTCGGGAGGAGGTTTCTATGGTGGCCAAAGTATGGGGCAGGGTCACATCCACAAACCAAGTGGCCTGGAGTACTTTTCCCACAAAGAAATCGCTTTCCTTTCCGGATTTTTTTCGGGAAGCCGGAAAGGCGATAACAGCCATATCCAGCAGGCGCCAGGCCATCGCGATCTCGCCGAACGCCAAAAGCGCCGGATAGGTATACGAAGCCCATTGCAAGGGATCTGCAGCCATCCGGTTTTTCATTTCCCCGGCCAGTTCCCACAGCCTGGCCGCCACTCCGGCCAAGGCCCGCACCTTGTCCCCCAGTTCGGGATGTTCCCGGTTCACATCGCAGAACCGATCGATTTCCTTCTGAAAAGCCCGAAAGGGTCCGCTGTCCCGGATCGTCATTTTCCGGCCCATCAGATCCATGGACTGAATCCCGTTGGTCCCCTCGTACAAGGACATGATCTTGGCGTCCCGAAGATATTGTTCCAGCGGGTAGTCTTTGCAGAATCCGTATCCTCCCAGGCACTGGACCGCGGTTTCGCAGACGCGGAATCCCATATCGGAACAATATGCCTTGATGATCGGTGTGACAAAATCGAGGAGATTCTGATAATGCTCCTGTTCCGGGCCGGCAGGCATCTCCAGGGCCAAATCGGACCAGAAAGCGCCCGCATAGATCAACGACCGCATGCCGTCAACCATGGCTTTCATCCACAGCAACATGCGCCGGACATCCGGATGATCGATAATCGGAACATTGCCGGGCTTGCGGCCCGCGACATCCCGTCCCTGGACCCGGGTCCGGGTGTATTCCAGGGCGTTCCGGTACGCGGTTCCAGCCAGGGTCATCCCGCTGACACCGGTGTTGATGCGCGCGGCATTCATCATCTGGAACATATGGGCCAGACCGTTATTTTCCCGACCGCATAGATATCCGATACACTTTCCCGATCCGCCGAAATTCAACATGGCGGTCGGAGAGGCATGCAGACCCAGTTTTTCCTCGACCGAACTGCAGACCACGTCATTGGAATCCCCCAGGGTGCCGTCATCGTTCACTCGGATCTTGGGAACCACGAACAGGGAAATCCCCTTCACACCCGCCGGTGCTCCGTCGATCCGGGCCAGGACCAGGTGAATGATGTTGTCCGTCAGATCGTGTTCTCCCCAGGAAATGAAAATCTTGGTTCCACTGATCCGAAACTGGTCCCCTTCCCGGACGGCTGTGGTGGTAATATCGGCCAGGTTGGATCCGCAATCCGGTTCGGTCAGGCACATGGTGCCGGCCCAGGTGCCGTTAAACATGTTCGGCACGAATTTCTCCTTCAATTCCCGGCTGCCGAAACTTTCGATCAGATGTGCCGCTCCGTGGGTCAGACTGGGGGCCATGTTGAACGACTGACAGGCCCCGTACATCATGTCGTTGATCACGATCCGCATCATGTGGGGAAACCCCTGGCCGCCGTATTCCGGATCTCGGGCCGCAGCCGTCCAGCCGTCCTGGCCATACTGACGAAACGCTTTTTTGAATTCCGGGGGACAGGACACCCGATTGTTTTCGAACCGAACCCCCCATTTCTCGCCGATTTCATTCAATGGATCGATCACGCCCCGCGCAAAACCGATGGCTTCCGTCACCATCAGATCCAATGTTTTTTCGTTCAGATCCCGATATCGGTCGAGGTTACAGAGGGATCCATATTTCAGCTGCTCTTTCAGAATGAAAAAAATATCTTTCTGGTTCACCTTGAAATGGCTCATGTTCCGCTCCTCGCTCCTTATGCCTTCCGGGATCCATCCGAGTTGTATTCATACCATCCCTTGCCGGTTTTGCGGCCCAGGTGCCCGGCTTTGACCTTGCGCCGCAAAAGCAGCGGGGGGTAAAAACGGGAATCCCCGGTTTCCTGGTACATGGACATCATGGCACCGTAGGTCACATCCAGGCCGACCATGTCTCCGGTTTCGAATATTCCCATTTTCCGGCCCGAGGCCAAACGAAGCCCCTTATCGATATCCTCGACCGAGGCAACCCCCTGCTCCACCAGGTTCATCGCCTCAATGGTCGAGGGGAAATTGATCCGGTTAATGACAAAACCCGCGACATCCCGATGTACCATGATCGGTTCTTTTCCGATCCCCAGTACGAACTGCCGGCCGATTTCGGCGGTTTCATCACTGGTGGCGACCCCCTTGATCACCTCGACCGCCTGCATCATGGGCACGGGGCTGAAAAAATGGATCCCCAAAACCTGGGACGGCCGCCCGGTCACCGCGGCCAGTTCGGTGATGGGGATGGAGGAGGTGTTGGTGGCCAACAGTGCGGCAGGAGGACACACCCGATCGAGTTCTTTCAGAATATCTTTTTTCAAATCCATGTTTTCATACACCGCCTCGATCGCGAGATCAGCCTCCTTCCCTGCATCGAAACTTCCGGACGTAGAGATTCGAGAGAGAATGGCCTCCACAGATTCCGACACTTTGCCTTTTTCAACCATCTTGCTCACGGACCATTCCATGTTTTGGATGGCCTTATTCAGCGCATCGGGGGAAACGTCATGTAAAACCACGGTTATACCCGCCTGGGCGCAAACCTGGGCAATACCGCTTCCCATCAGGCCGGAGCCTACAATCATCACTTTTTGTATTTTCATCTCTTTCTCCTTGAAAGGGTTGTTGGAATCGTCAAACGGGAAGACAGGCCGGAATGGGCCGTCTGCGGAAACCACCGCACCGGCTAGGGATCAGCAAAATCACTGCCAATGGAAAGATACGGAGGTGTATTTATGATAAACCTCCGCAGTTGTGGGGAAATACCGATTAAGAGGGGTTAGGAAAGGATGGCATGCTAAAAAAACGATGATGACAATTTTCTACACAAACGCAAAAGAATTCTCCATATCTTCATGTCATATCAAGTGGTTGACGGACATGTTGAATTATTTATACATATAGAAAATTTTCTACTCATACCTCCTCGACATGGTATTTTTTCATCTTCTGATAAAGCCCGGTTCGGTGAATTCCCAAACGGCGGGCGGCCAGCCGCCGATTTCCGCCGGCCTGTTTCAGTGCATCGAGGATCGCCTTTCGTTCCGCGGTTTCCAGGTGAATTTTCAGCGGGACAATTTCGCGGTCTGGAAGCGGCGTGTCCGAGAGCCCCTCTTGCCGGATGGGAAGCGGAAGATCATCCAGGCCGATTCGGTTTTCCCGGCACAAAATCATAGCCCGTTCCGCAATATTCCGAAGTTCCCGGACATTCCCGGGCCAGGAATAGCGCTGGATGGCGTCCATTGTTTCCGGTTCCACGTCTGGAGCCGGCCGGCGGCTTTCCCGGCTCAGCTGATCCAGAAAATGATGAAATATCAAGGGAATGTCTCCTGGAATCTCCCGCAGCGGCGGCAACCGGATAATCATCACATTCAACCGGTAGAAGAGATCCAAGCGGAACGTCTTCTGGCGGACCATTTCCTCCAAGTCCCGATTGGTGGCGCTGATCACACGGAAATCGATCCTCCGGGGTTTTCCGCCGATTCGTTCCACCTCTTTTTCCTGAAGAACCCGCATCATCTTGACCTGCATCAGAGACGGCATATCCCCGATTTCATCGAGAAAAATGGTTCCCTGATGGGCCTGTTCGAATTTTCCCGCCTTTCCCTGTTTACCGGCTCCGGTGAAGGCGCCGGGTTCGTAACCGAACAGTTCGGACTCCACCAGTTCCGAGGGTATGGCGGCACAGTTGACCCGGACAAAGTGATGTGCCCGCCGGCTGCTGATCTGATGGATCGCATGCGCGAACAGTTCCTTGCCGGTTCCGGATTCTCCCATAATCAGCACCGGAGCATGAGAGGCGGCGGCCTGGACCATGAGCGATTTGACCTGTTGAATCGCTTGAGAGGTACCGACGATGTTATCAGCCGAATACCTAGAACCATATACCTGTTTCAATTCTTCCCGATAGAAATCGACGTTGTTCTTCAACACATCGATCCGTTCATAGAGCTCCTTGAGCTTTTCCGGATTCATGAACATCAGTTTGCCGACAGCCCCGATTACCTTACCGTCTTTGATCAACGGGATGCGAGCGATGACCCGTTGCGCATCTTTGATGACCATGCTTCGGCCGATTTCGGCTTTTCCGGTTTTCAACACCCGCGGCATGCGCGCATTCGGTACCAGATCCCGAATATGTTTTCCGATGGCCTCTTTCACGGAAACCGGATAGAATCCCTCGTTGGCGCTGCTCATGAATCGGATGATACCGTCCCGGTCGATCAGAATCATGCTCTCGTAAGAATTGTCCAAGAGGGCGAACAACAGGTCCGGATCCATGCCCAGCTCTCCGGCGGCTTTCTCGAATTCAGCGTCACGGCTGCCATCAGAATCGTTTTTCATGTCCTTTTATCCAGAAATCGAAAAAATAAAGGGAAATCCCTCTTCCGGTTTCCTTATAATGAGTTGCACCCGGACAAGTCAAGCCGGGATCGGACCGACACACGCACCGGCATTTTCTTTTTTCTTGGACAAAACCTTGGCGCAGCCTTGGACATTCGGTCTTGATCTTTGGTACGATTTGTTGGAAACAGAAAAATACACCATGGGTAATTCACCAATAGGAAAATAATTTGCAGCCATCCGCATCCGACAATCCGGTTTCCACCGGTATATCGTTTCTGGACAGCCTGATGGGCGGGCTTTTCATCGGGGACAACGTGATCTGGTATGACGACGCCGGAAGCCTGGCCGGCGTTTTCTGCCTGAATTTCCTACGGTCGTCCCAATCCCAGAGCAAGGACGTGATATACGTCTGCTTCGACCGGTCACCCCGAAATCTCCTGGACAAACTGGGTCCGCTTGCCGACTACGACCGGCTGGTGGTGATCGACTGCTTCACCCACGGAAAGGGAGATGGTTCCCCTGTGTTTATGGGCTTTTACGACCAGGATCCCGGATCACCCCGCTGCCGGATCCTGTGCATGGAAACCCCGGGAAATCCGGAAGCGGTGATGGATCTCTGTTATTCGGTTCATGCCGGGCTGACCGGAGACGTCCGGTTCATATTCGAGAGTCTGACAGGAATGCAGGAGGTGTGGAGAGGGGAAGAGCACCTGTTGAATTTTTACGCCCATTCCTGCCCCCGGCTGTATGAGCTGAATACGGTGGCATATTGGATGATCGAAAAAAAGGCGCACTCGTCCCGGCTTCGGGCCCAGATCAACCAGATCGCCCAGGTGGTCATCGAACTGTCGGTCAAGCGGGGAAAAACATCCCTGACGATGGTCAAGGCGGAAAAACGGCATATCGACCGATCCGCCTCTCATCAGGATTATTGGACCCGGGACAACCAAGTGGTCTTCGATTCCGAAAAACATGTGCCGAATCGGGTGGAACTCGGCATGCGGATCAAAGAGCTCCGATCGCGGAAAGGAATGTCCCAGACCGAGTTGGCCCGCCAAATCGGCGTGACACCCAGTACCATTTCCCAGGTGGAAAGCAACCTGATCTACCCATCCGTTCCGGGCCTGCTGAAAATGGCGGAAATCCTGGGCACATCCCCTGGACAGCTGTTGGAGGATGCGGTTTCCCCCGGACAGCGCATCCTTTTTGCTACCCCCGATGCCCCGGAAATCCCCATCTCTGAATCTTTCCGGGACGCCTTGGCCGGATGGCACTTGACCAGCCGAAAACCGGAGGCCCATACACATGTTTACCGGATCGACATTCATTCCAAGGCGCGTATCCCTCGGCATTTTCTGACGCACAAGGGCATTGAAATCGGCTACCTGATCTCCGGGGAGCTGCGGATGACCCTGCCTTCGACCGTCCTATCCATCGGTTCGGGCGATCTGGTGTACCTGGACAAGGAAACGCCTTCCCTGTGGGAAAACCCCGGGACCGAGACCGCCCGATTGTTGTGGATCACCTC
>CAZTKB010000132.1:0-9433 GCA_964614125.1 uncultured Desulfobacterales bacterium
GTCCGATCCGTCTGCGAGTGCCGTATCCGAGTTCTTTTCCCAGGGAAAGCGGGATGGGTCGCCCCGGGCCGGCGGGCTGTTTATCGGTATTGCCGGAACGGAGGTGGCTAATCACGCTTTGATTCCCCCCCACCCTGCCCTCCCCCACCAGGGGGGAGGGAAAAAATGGGTGGCCCTGGCACAACCCCACCAGGGGGGAGGGAATAAATTGGTAGCCATCGCCCAGCCCCACCAGGGGGGAGGGAAATAATTGGTAGCCATCGCCCAGCCCCACCAAGGTGAAGGGGGAAAAATATTAGCCCTGGCAAAGCCCGCAAGGGAAGAGGGGATGCGCTGCCGGCCGGGGAGCCGGAACGGGGGGGGGCGATCCTTTGACAGATCCCTAGAGATGAATGATATTTCCTTGACAATCCATTCGGAAAAAAATAGAAGAAACGGTTATGCCTGTGAAATCAGGTGCAAAGGAAAAATTCATGAATATTCAACTGAACGGCCTGGTTATTATCTGCGGAAATTACGGAAGCGGGAAAACCGAAGTAGCGGTTAATCTGGCCGCTTTTCGGAAACAACAGGGCGGCGTGGTCCGCATCGCCGACCTCGACCTCGTGAACCCCTATTTCCGTACCCGGGAGGCCCGCAAACAACTCACCGAAATCGGAGTGGAAGTGGTCTTGCCGGCCGAACGGTATATTCATGCCGATCTGCCCATACTCAGCCCCACGGTTGGTGGAACCATCCGAGGCACTGCCGACATGACGATCCTCGATGTCGGGGGGGACGACGTGGGCGCCACCGTCCTGTCTGCTTTGGCAGACTCCTTTACCGGCATTTCCTTCGAAATGCTTCAGGTGGTAAACCCGTTTCGACCCCAGACCGGTACCCGGGAAGGGGTTCTGAAAATCAGATCCGAAATCGAACGGGCCTCCCGGTTGACCATCACCGGCCTGGTCGGAAACGCGAATCTGATCGACGAAACTACGCCGGATATCATTGAAGAAGGTTACCATTTTTTGGCAGAAATCAGCCGGGATACCGGTATCCCGTTACAATTCATCACCATCCCGTCGGAATGGAAAGACTGTTTTCCGGAAAACCACTTTCCGGTTCCCACCCTGACTATTTACCGGCAATTGACGCCCCCCTGGAAACTTACCGGAAGGCCCAGGACGTTTTTGCCGATTTTCAGCCGGGAGTAATATAGCCCCGGTTACATCCCGACATTGCGTCGGTTTATTGGCCCCTGCCGGAAAAATGGAAATTCCTTTTCCGGCCCATTTGGACAGGAGAAAGAGTATGGCGTATCAGCATATCATTGACAGCAACCGGTGCAAGGGATGCGGCCTGTGTGTGGCCGTTTGCCCCAAGCATGTCTTGGAAATCGCCAAGGAAGTCAACGCCAAAGGCTATTTCCCGGCGTATCAGGCACGGCCGGAAGATTGCGTGTATTGTTCGACCTGCTGCATCATGTGCCCGGACGTGGCGATAACGATTGTTGAATCAGCCGCACAGGAAGCGGCGTAAGGGAGGAACACATGAGAAAAGTACTCATGAAAGGAAATGAGGCGATCGGAGAGGCCGCAATTCGGGCCGGATGCCTGAATTATTTTGCGTATCCCATCACCCCGCAGTCCGAAGTCGCGGAATATCTCTCCAAACGGATGCCGGAAGTAAACGGCGTGTTTCTTCAGGGAGAAAGCGAAGTCGCAGTAGGATACATGATTTTTGGAGCCGCCGCCTGCGGCGCACGGGTAATGACTACATCATCCAGCCCGGGAATCAGCCTGATGAGCGAAGCCATCAGCTATATCGCCGGAGCCGAATGCCCGGCTGTTTTTGTGAATATCATGCGCGGCGGTCCGGGGCTGGGAGGGATTCTGCCGTCCCAGGGGGATTATCTCCAGTCTGTAAAAGGAGGAGGGCACGGCGACTATCGGATGCTCGTGATGGCTCCGGCCAGTGTGCAGGAAGCGGTGGAAATGGTCATGAATGCCTTTCCGCTGGCGGAAAAATATCGCAACCCGATTATGATTCTGGGAGACGGGCTGATCGGCCAGATGATGGAGCCGGTCATATTTCCGGATGACCTGAAATCCGAACCCAGTGACAAGAATTCCTGGGCTACCAACGGAATGGATTTCCGGAAGAGCCAAACCCGGAACCTGGTTCGTTCTCTGTATCTGGATCCCGAGGTCCTGAACAACCAGAATCTGAAACTGAAAGCCAAATACGAACAGATGAAGCAAGAGGAGATCCGCTACGAAACCACCGGGACGGATTCAGACTACCAGGCACTGATCGTCAGTTACGGAACCATGAGCCGTGTATGCAAGACCGCCATAGACAACCTGAAGGAAGAAGGCATTCCGGTCGCACTGATCCGCCCCCAGACCCTGTTTCCGTTTCCGGAAGCAGCCATCCGGGAGGCAGCATCACGAAAAGGTTGTCGGGTGGCCATTTCCATCGAAATGAGCATGGGCCAGATGCTGGAGGATGTGGACCGGAGCGTCCAAGGCAGAGTTCCGGTGGAGTGGTACGGCAAATGCGGTGGAGAAGTCCCGACCCCTGAAGAAGTGGCCGACGTGGTCAAATCCTATATTCAGAAATACGGTAAGGAGTAGAACCCATGGGAAAAATTTTTCACAAACCGGAGGCACTTTCCGATGCCCCGACTCATTACTGCCCGGGGTGTACCCATGGCGTGATTCACCGGCTGGTTGCGGAAGTAATCGATGAGCTGCAGATCCGGGGACGCACCGTTGGAATCGCGCCGGTCGGCTGCGCGGTCCTGGCCTATAACTATTTTACCTTCGACTTTCAGGAAGCGGCCCACGGACGGGCACCCGCCATGGCCACCGGTATCAAGCGAGTCCGCCCGGACCTGATGGTGTTCACCTACCAGGGAGACGGCGATCTGGCCAGCATCGGCATGGGAGAAATCATCCATGCCGCCAACCGCGGAGAGAAATTTACGACCATATTCGTGAACAATGCGGTCTATGGAATGACCGGGGGCCAGATGGCGCCCACCACCATGCCCAATCAGCGAACCACCACTTCCCCGTTTGGAAGAAACGTGGCTGAAGTCGGTATGCCCATCAAGGTTGCGGAACTGATCAGTGCCCTGCAAACTCCGGCCTATGTCTCCCGTCAGACGGTCATCAAACCCAAGTATATCGTTAAGGCCAAAAAAGCCATCCGTAAGGCGTTCGAGTACCAAATGGAAAAGAAATGCTACACCATGGTCGAAGTCGTAAGTACATGCCCGACCAATTGGGGCATGACCCCCCTGGAAGCCATCGACTGGGCGGAGAACACCCTGTTGCCCTACTATCCGCTGGGGGATATCAAAACCCCGGAATGATCCGGCTCGACCACCATGAGATGACAACACCCGAAAACGGAATTGAAACGTTTGTACATCAGACGGTTGTTTCCATGTTCTGCCCACCGGCGGCCAAGATGCCTGCCGAAAATCTCCGGCCGACGGCCGGCGCAGACTCCGAGTACACCGTCAGGAGGATATCATGCAAAGTGAAGTAATGTTTGCCGGCTTTGGGGGGCAGGGAATCCTTTTAAGCGCCAAGATTCTGGCCCACGCCGGAATGGAGCAGGGCTATGAGGTGGGTTGGATTCCTTCCTACGGTCCGGAAATGCGGGGCGGAACGGCCTACTGTACCGTTGTAATCGCTGATCGCCCGATCGGCTCCCCAATCATTCGAAACCCGAAACACCTGGTGGCCATGAACCGGCCGTCCCTGGAAAAATTCGCCCCGGTTGTCAAACCCGGCGGAGTGATTCTGATCAACAGCTCCCTGATTTCCATCGGTTCCAACCGAACCGACATCGATGAGTTAGCTATTCCGGTTAATGATATCGCGGCAGAGGCGGGCAGTATCAAATCGGCCAATATCGTGGCCCTGGCGGCCTTTGTCGCCCGAAGCGGCATTGTGGATACGGAAATTCTCCGAAGATGCATTCAGGAAGAATTCGCCGCCAAGGCCAAATTGATCCCCCTGAATATGAAAGCATTCGACGAGGGAGTGAAGGCGGCCCAAAAACCATGAGCATTCCGATTCCGGAATATATCCGGGCGATCGCCCCCTACAAACCGGGGAAGCCGCTGGATGAACTGGCCCGCGAATACGGCATCGAAAACGCCGTCAAGCTGGCCTCGAACGAAAATCCGATCGGGCCCTCACCCTTGGCGGTTCAGGCCGTACAAAAGTCCCTGGCGGAATTGCACCGGTATCCGGACGGCGCCGGCCATAACCTGACCCGCAAATTGGCCGAGCATCTGGATACGGATCCAAACCGGATCGTTCTCGGGAACGGATCCGACGATATCATCGGCCTGCTTACCCGTGCGCTGATTAGGCCCGGAGATGAAGTCATCGTCCCTTCCCCCTCGTTTCTGATGTATGACATCATGGTTCGATGTGCCGGGGCGGTTTCCGTATCCGTACCCCTGGAACATCTGGCGATACCGATCGATGCTGTCTTGGCCGCGGTCACTCCTCGGTGCCGGATGGTGTTTTTGTGCAACCCCAACAATCCCACCGGCAGCATCGTTTCGGGAACGGATTTCGAAAGGCTGCTTCAGGGCCTGCCGGACAATATCCCGGTCGTTGTGGATGAGGCCTATATGGAATTCGTCCGGGATCCGGCATGCGCCCGGAGCCTGAAATACAGCCGCCTCCGGGATTCCGTCATCACCCTCCGGACCTTTTCCAAGGCTTATGGCCTGGCCGGGCTGCGTATCGGCTACGGCGTCATGTCCAGTGATCTGGCCGGAATCCTGCACCGGGTCCGTCAACCCTTCAACACCAGCATCCCGGCCCAAGCTGCGGCGGCCGCTGCTTTGGACGATATCGATTTCCTGAAACAGACCGTGGACATGGTCCACCAGGGGTTGGATTATTTCCAGTGCGAACTGGAACGGATGCATGTCCGGTTTTTTCCGACCCAGTCCAATTTCATGCTGGTGGATGTCCGCCGGTCCGCGGATGAGGTCTTTGAACAGCTCCTATGGAAAGGGGTGATCGTTCGATCCATGACGGCATACGGCTACCCGGAATATATTCGGGTCAATGTCGGCCGACCGGAGGAAAACCGTCGCTTTATCCAAGCCCTTCGAGAAGTGATCGAACCATCATGAAACCTGCCTTGGCATGCATACCGCGGGCGGTTTCCCGCAAGCACGGATTGCTGATTACCATTGACGGCCCGGCTGGTGCGGGGAAGACTACGGTGAGCCGAATGTTGGCTGCCAAACTGGGATACCGGTACCTGGATACCGGCGCACTGTACCGGGCTGTGGCCCTCGCCATCCAAGATGCCGGTATTACTTCGGAATCCCGGGACGATTCCTTCCTGGAAACCCTATTGCCCGGGATCCGGCTGGAATATCAATGCACGGAGTCCCTGGAAGCACGGGTGATTCTGAACGGGGCGGATGTTTCCCGCCGCCTTCGTTCTCCGGAAATTGCTCTTCTGGCATCCGCTGTTTCGGCCAAACCATGGATTCGTGCGTTTCTGTTGGAACAACAGCGAGAGATGGGAAAAGACGGTGGAATGATTTGCGAAGGGAGGGACATGGGTACCGTGGTCTTTCCGGACGCGGATGTCAAATTTTATCTGGATGCCTCCGCTGAAATACGGGCACGGAGACGATTCGACGAATTGCCTCCCGACACCAGACCCGAGTTACCGGATCTGGTCCGCCAGATTGCCGCCCGGGACTTGGCGGACAGCACCCGTGCTGCAGCCCCGCTTCGAAAGCCCGAGAATGCCTTCGTAATCGACTCCTCTGATTTGGATGCCGCTGCTGTCGTGGATCAGATGGAATCTCACATCCGTGCCGCATTCGATTTGCCCTGACGGTTCGGCCTCAAAAAAGGGGGTCAGAGAACGCCCTCGGGCATGGGGAGAACCTTTTGGGCACCCAGAACATATCCGCCGTCCAAACGAATAACGGACCCTGTCATAAACGGCGCCTCCTCGATCAGAAACATCGCCGCGCGAACCGCGTCCGCAATCCGGCCGGTTCTCCCCAACAGCGTATGATCCAGGATCGCCTGTTTTTGATCCCCGGTCAAAAGGCCCCATCCCCGGGTCCCCTCCCCGTGCCGGCTTTCGAAAAATCCCAGCATGATTTCATTCACCCGCACCTCCGGGGCCCCGGTTCGCGCCCAAGTTTCCGTAAAGGAGGAAACGGCCCGGTTGGCCGCGGCATATCCGTCGTTGAATACCAATGAGGCAGGCCCGGACCGTCCGACCACTCCGGCGATGGAGGAGAAATTGATCACCACGCCATTCCCGGACCTTTTCAGATGGGGCATGGCCGCCTGGCATACCCACCATTTGGCGCGAAGGGTTGTAGCCATCTCCAGATCCCACTGCTCCGGGACATAGGGGCCATGGACCACGGGCCACCCTCCCCTCTCGATATTGTTGATCAGAATATCCAGGCGACCGTATCGTAATACGGTCGCCTGAACCAGGATTTGGGCCTGATGCGGATCCCGCAGATCGGTTCGGAACAGGACATAGTGATCCGGGTATGCGGAAAAGGCTTGTTCCAACTCCTGGACATGTTCTTCCCAGTCGAAATAATTCAGCGCGACTCGAATACCTTTTTCGGCTAATGCCAAGCCGATTCCTCTGCCTATACCCCGAACGGCTCCGAGGACCAGCGCCACCCGGTGTTCGAATTTCCCGGTGTCAGGACTCATGAGCCGCCACCAATTCCCGAACCCAATCCAGCGCCGCATCGTACAGGGCTGTATCGTCCGCCGGTGCTCGGTTCCATGTGCCGTCGGCGGTCATCTGACGGCAAAACGCATCCAGGTCGTACAAGGCAGTATACACCCGGTCGCCCCACTCCCGAGTTGGTTTTCCGGGCATATGCCGGTTTTTCAGGGCAATGATCTCCATCATCCGGTCGTTGCGCTCATTATATGCGGAAAGCCCCTGATCCGCGATCCATTCACGGACGGTCCAGGTTTTATCCCGATCGATCCCCCGGCAATGGTCTTCTTTCATCAGCGCGTACCAGATTGTCACCGTACCGGTTTCCCGGGATCGAGAGACCATTCGAACCAGGGGATAACAGCGGCATGACGAAGGACGGTCGCTGTAAACACGGCAGCCCGATGACGTGACAAAGGGGCAGGCGAAACGATCTTCGGGACAGAGTCGGAGAGCCACGACCGGAAGGCCGGTTTCCGGACCGGTATGCCGGATTGTATATGCTTGAAGGAATTCTCCAGTGGTCATTTTGAGATGACGGGAAAGCCGAAGAACATCGTAGGGAGTCAGAAACTGATTCAGATCCCGGCAACACTCCGTAAAACACGGATGGCCGGAAGAGCAGGAAAACACGAACGTGTCGTCCAGGGAAAGGGGGATCAATTCTTCTTCCATCACATCTCCTTGGATACGGGAGGATCCCCGGCCACCGGTTCCCGAAACGGCAGGCAGCCGACCGGATCACCACATCACAAAATCCGCTCCAGATTCACTGTCTGGGACGGGACAAAATGGTTGGCATTGAAAAAATGGATTAACGATGAATCGTTCCATCCGACCAGCGTGTAGATCTTTTTGACTTCCAACTTGCGGAGATGTTCGACGAATTCCTGGATCAGTTTTTCACCGACACCTTGATGCCGCCAATCCGGATCAACCCCGATGGTATCCAAGGTGGCCTGCTCCTGGAAAATCCCGAATTCCCCCAGAAACAGCTCTCCCATGACAAACCCGATCACCTGTTGGTCTTCATTTTCCGCAACCAGAGACGTCGGCACATAATCCTTGGAATGGAACAATTTCTCAAATTTCATCTGGTAATAGGCCGGCCGGGAATTCCCCAGGATCTTCGCATCGATGGCCACCACGGCCTCGAAATCATCGGCTTTCATCAATCGGATGGAAACAGTGTTCCGGCTCATGGTTCCTCCTTATCTTTGGGTCAAATCTGTCGAACGATCCGGTTTAGGACAATTCCGAAAACATTGCACTCCGCCTTGCCGGCGGGTTCCTGTCACATTTTTCCCAGTTCCCGGGAACGCGCTGCAGCAGCGGCAATGGCCTGGATCCACGCATCCCGGACATTTCGCTGCTCCAGAACGCGAAACGCGGCTTCCGTAGTTCCCTTGGGAGACGTCACCTTTTTCCGCAGCGACTCGGCGGATTCCCGGCTCTCCTCGAAAAGGCGGACCGCACCCCGGATGGTTTCCACCGTCAGCTCCCGAGCATGTTCGGGTTTCAACCCTTCCCGCACCGCTGCTTCCATCATGCATTCCATCAGAAAAAAAACATAAGCGGGGCCGGAACCGGAAACCGCGGTGACGGCATCGAGCGCTTCCTCTTCGAACTCGATCACCTTCCCCATGGCCTTCAGTATGGTGGATGCGGTTTCAATGTCCGCCGGCGTGGAGAAAAAGTTAGCGCTCAACCCGGATATTCCGGTCAGAACCAACGCCGGCGTATTGGGCATGACCCGGATAATGGGAAGAAAGTAACGGGATTTTTCCCCCAGCGGTCCGTAGAACAATTCCTCCATCTTGCGGATGGAAACTCCCGCGATGATGGAGAGAATCAGCTTACGGGACGGCACGCCGTAGCGCGGATCGGTAACCACGGGATCCACCGCCTGTCTGAAAAACTGCGGCTTGACCGCCAGAATCACCACGTCACAGGCCAAAAAAACATCGAAATTCCCATCCGCCGAAATAATGCCATATCGCTCCCGCAGATCAGCGAGGCGTTCCGAATGGATATCAAACGCAACGATTTGATCCGGATGTGACAGGCCGGACCGGATCAAAGCGCCGATGATGGCCTCGGCCATATTCCCCGCCCCGATGAACCCGATATTTCGGTTCAACCCACTCATTACCCCTCCCTTCACGGTCGTCTGGAAGTCGACCGCGTCTTTTATGCTTGATATGAGTTCGGATTCCGGTTAATAACTGTTCCGGGACCCGTTGCCAACGTATAGTCAATTTTTTCCCACAAAGTAAACAGATTTCTTGCCGCCGACGAGGTTTCACATGGACGTTGTTCTTCTCTCACGGATTCAGTTCGGAATCACCACCGCTTTCCACATCCTGTTTCCTACATTGACCATCGGATTGGCTCTGTACCTGGTTTTGGTGGAATGGCTGTGGCTGAAGACCCGACGGGAACTGTACTATCGCATGTACCGTTTCTGGGTCAAAATATTCGCCATTCACTTCGCGGTCGGAGTCGTCACGGGGATCATCCTGGAATTCGAGTTCGGAACTAATTTCGCCCGCTTTTCAGAGGCGGTCTCCAACGTCTTTGCCCCCTTGATGGCCTACGAAGGGATGACGGCCTTCTTCCTGGAAGCCGGATTTTTGGGAATCATGCTTTTCGGGTGGAACCGAGTCTCCCCGGGTCTGCATTTTGT
>CAZTKB010000133.1:0-9429 GCA_964614125.1 uncultured Desulfobacterales bacterium
CTGACCCTCCCCCACCAGGGGGGAGGGAAATAATTGGTGGCCCTGGCACAACCCCTCCCTGGCCCTCCCCCACCAGGGGGGAGGGAAATAATTGGCGGCCCTGGCACAACCCCACCCTGACCCTCCCCCAACACCATGGGCGTATGTGTGGGTTGTTGTCAGTTTCCAAGGGGGGGGGACAGCAGGAACAGTCCATATTCAAAGAAGGGATAGCAGGTGCACTCCCTTTTCAAAGGGGGGTTGTAGAAACAGTCCCTTTCCAATGGGGGAATCGTAGGGAGTTATAATCAAATGATTTTTTAGGCAATTTAAGGAAACAGCCCGAATTTCTTGCACACCATTAACGAATTTCATCCCGCTAACATTTCATTCCAGATTAGTCCGGCCATCTCCGGACAATCTGATTCTTTGTATCGGTGATGGTAATGGAAACGATATGACCGCCATCCAGGCGGTGAGTAGCGCAGCTCACTCATGGGTCGTAGGCGCGAACCGCCATTTCGATCCGGTTCAAAATGCCTTCATCCACATGGCCATCTTTGATCAGGGTTCTGGCTGCCTGATTGACGCTCATGTTCATGGGTCCCAAGTTGTGCGTGGTACCGACAATCATGTTGGCGTGGGCGATCAGCCCGTTGGCATCCGTGGTGTAATCATGTATCAGTGTTCCCCGAGGTGCCTCCACGCAACCCACACCGCGACCGGCCTTGGGTTCGATCTCAAGCGCCCGAATCCGGGTATCCGTAATTTCGGGATCCTGTAGAATCTCGATGGCCCTCTCGCAGGCATAAACTTCCTCAATCAGCCGCGCGTAGTGATACAGCAGGGTGGCCTGGGCCGGACGTCCGAAAGCAGTGCGGAATTCCTCCAACTCAGCCTGAGCTTTCGGCGTTGCCATTTTGTCCGCCACATTAATCCGGGCCAGGGTGTTGGCCCGGTATATGCCCTTGGGCTTTTCCAGATCCATGGAAAAGCCCTCGTTCCAGAATTTGGCATAAGGGAATTTTCCATAGGATGTCGGTTCCACGTGCTCGCTGATATAATCCGTGTAGGTTTCCGGGGCAAAATCGGTGTGGCTGCCGTCCGCTTTCATAATCCGGATCTTGCCATCATACAGGTTTAAGGCACCCTGGGGATCCACCGTACCGATAAAACCGGTGGTAATAACGCCCAAGGTCCGGATCGCATCCATATACCGGGGAAATATCTCTTTTTTGGCATAATCCATGGTGAACAGGGCAAAATCCAGAAGCTGGCGGGTTTTTTCCAGCATCTCGACCCGTTCTTCCTCCAGCAGGGGCTTGGAGAATCCCCCCACAACGCCTGCAACCGGATGAATCGTCTTTCTGGAAAATTTGTCCAGCATCATTTTGGCCATCTGACGCATTTTAACCACACGAACGGCCAAATCCGGATTGGCTTTGACGATGCCGATAACATTCCGCACCGAATAATCCGCGTCCGGGCCAATGACAAAATCCGCAGCAGCCAGAAAGAAGAAATGAAGCAGTTTGTCCTCTGCATGAGCCAGCGTCTGCATCAGTTCCCGTAGCTTCTGCCCTGCCGGCGGAGGGGTCACGCCGAAGCATCGGTCCACGGCTTTATTCGATGCCAGATGGTGCATCCACGGGCAGATACCGCAGATTCGATTGACGATCCGCGGAACTTCTTCAGCTGGTTTGCCTTCGATGAATTTTTCAAATCCCCGCAGGGACATGTAATTCAGCCGTGCATCCGCCACATTTCCGGAATCGTCCAGTTGAATACCGATGGAGGCATGTCCTTCGATTCGGGTGATCGGCTGTATGGTAATGACCTGTGCCATATCGGTTACACTCCATTTCTCTGTGAAAGCGATTTGGGCCGAAGGCGCCCATGGGCTCCGGAAAACCGGAGCAGGGAAACACTTTCGGCCACTGAACTGAGCTCAACGCCGTTGGAAGCCAGGGCGTTCAGCATATCCAGCCGTTGATTGCCATCAGGACGCACCGGCCCGTAACACCCTCGGCAGGGAACTCTTGCGGAAATGCACCTCGGGGTGATCGAATCGCCGCCGCACCCGGCTCGGGTTACCGGACCCATGCACATAAATCCCTGTTCCAGCAGGCAGCGCATGCGGTCAAGAGGCTCACCGGCAATGCCGTACTGAGGCGTCGCCAAAAATCGGCGTACGCGGCTCAAGGCACCCTTGCCTTCTCTTCGTGTCGGACAGGTGTCACAAACGCTTTTTCCGGGAAGTTCCGGTGTACGCCCCTGGACCAAGGCGACCAGTGCATTGAAAATATGATCCGGGTGCGGAGGGCACCCCGGCATGTAAATATCCACCTTGATTATTTCATCCAGGGCTTGGCAGGCGTTCAACAGAGCGGGCACGCCCTGGTCCGGAACGGCGGCGGGCTGATCGGTTGTTTCCGTGCCATAATAGCGGTTCAAAAGGGCTTCCTTTGTATAAGAATTTGCCAGCGCAGGGATTCCGCCATGAGTCGCGCAAGTGCCCAAGGCGATAATGATACCGCACTTTTCGCGCATCGCCTCTGCCACTTCCACGTGCTCCGAATTCCTCAAACCTCCGCTGATCAGCCCCACATCCGCCTGCGGGATGTCGATATGGGTTCCGTCGCCCAGCTGTCCGAAATACTTATGGTCCATAAGGGCCGGCAGATGAACGAAATCCGCCACTTTAAGTACATCCAGGAGCCGTTCTCCCATGTCCAGAACGGAGATTTCACATCCGGAACAGGAATTAAGCCATTCGCTTGCAACTTTTACGGTCATTGTCTTGTTCTCCTGAAAGTGTCGCTCGCCTCAGACGGCGAGAATGATGACCAGAACTTAATCTTTGACCGTAATCGTTTTTCCGGTCAATTCACGTCGGCTGTGAAGCGCGGCCACCCGCTTCCTACCCGATCTGATTCGGACCTGATTCAGGGCATCGGTAGCAAAACTGGGATTGTCCCGGCGGTTGTAATCGATAATTTTTCCGGCGCTTCTGGCATCCGCCAGCGCGGCCCGGCCCAGCGGCGTTCGGGCAAGGGTCGTTGTCCAGCCCTCCGGAGCGCCGATTCCGCCAAAGGAAAGGTCGGCATATTCAGCGGAATAATCCGGGCAGAACCGGCAGGCGAAGCGGCGCATGGACTGCAGGTTTTCCAGCGGAACCTTTTTTACCTGTCCAGAGGTCAGATGCAGCTGCAGATTGTCTTTGATGTTGATTTTTTTCACCTCGTTCCAGTTGAATCCGCCGGCTTTTGCCAGTTCGGCCTGCTGAGACGGTCCAAAAACAAAATTTCCGGAACAGAACAACCCGAAGCAGAATTGAATGGCATCCGACGGCACCAGTCCCATTACCTGCATGCGCCGAACGGATTTGATTTGGCAGGGGGTTCCCACCAGGGCCACACGGCGCAGGTGTTTTTGCATCAACGGGTCGAATTCCATGATGGATGAATACGTCATGTAAAGCTCGCTGAACTCTTTCATGCCATGGGAGGTGTCAAAGAAAAAACCCGCTGAATCCAGAATCTCTGCTTTGGAAGTGGCCAGATACGGCGCTCGCTGGAACGCCCCAACCTGTCTGGCGACAATGGCGCCGTCTATCCGACCCCGTTCAAAAAGATGCACCAGTAGAGCGGTTACCATCCCGCCGTCTGTTGCGTTGCGGTGTATCGTTTCATCTGCCGTCCTGGCGACCGTGGTCTCAATCACCCGGCCAATGGGCTCGCTCCAAGCGAACTGGCGTTTGGTTTCATCTTCAAGTTCGAACACTTCCGGGCAGATGGAATGACATAACCCGCATTCGATGCATTTTTCGATATCGCCGTATCTTGGCTTACCGTCGGCATCGATTTCCAGCGCGCCGTAATTAACGGCGGTACAAAAAGTCACGCAGCCACCGCATCGATGACACAATCCGGGTTTTTGTACTTCCTGTATCAGATTGAAGAAGGTTTTCATGCGGCCTCCTTGGCATCGCCATGCTGTGATGTTTGTTTGATTCTTGGTCCCAACCTGCGAACCGCTTCGGTAAAGCGGGTCACGGTTTCCGCAAAACGGGGGGCTTCCGCCGATGACACCCATTCAATCGCGAACCGACGGGGATCGACGTCTGAATCTTCCAGTACCATGCGTATGGCATGACTGCGGGCCAGAGCTTTGTGATGACCTTCCTGGTAATGACATTCCCCACGATGTCAGCCCATGACGATGACACCATCCGCGCCACGCGCAAAGGCATCCATCACCAGATCCGGATGAACCATCCCCGAACACATGACGCGAACCGCTCGCATATTCGGCGGATATTGAAAGCGGCTGACTCCGGCCAAATCGCCTCCAGCGTAAGCGCACCAGTTACAAAGAAAACCGATGATTCGAGGTTCAAATGTTTGTTGCATGAGGTTGCTCCTTCCTATTGTGCAAGTTGATCGTCAGACCCTTTCATCCCTTCAGAACTATGGGCTGAGGATCCAGAGCCGCCGCCACCTGGGCGCGGAGCTGATCCATGGAAAAGCCCTGAACATAGACGCCGCCCTTGGGGCAGGTAGCCATACAGAGACCGCAGCCTTTGCAAAACGCCGGGTCCGTTAACACTTTACGCGCATACGGATGGGCTGGGGCATCTGCCTGCGCCAATTCAACCAGGGTTATGGCGCGGTAAGGACAGACATCGATGCAGAGGGCACAGCCGTCACAGTTTTCGGTAACCACTGATGTGGTGGCGTCCAACTGCATCTCCTTTTTGTTCAGAATGACGCTGGCACGAGATACGGCTGCCTGCGCCTGCGCCAGGCTTTCTTCGATGGACTGCGGATAATTGCCCATGCCGCAAATGAAAAGCCCATCCACAGACATGTCCACAGGACGCAGTTTGGGGTGGGCTTCGGCCAAAAAGCCATCCGAGTTCAGGCCGCATTTATACAATTCCACCAGGTCCTGAATATCGTTTGGCGCAATGGCAGCGGCCAGAACCAGATAGTCTGCCGTAATTTCAACCGGCATCCCCAAAACCGGGTCCGTACAGTCGATTTGAATGCCGGAGGCGGTCATCTGAACTTCGGGTTTATTCTCCGGAGAATAGCGGATGAAGATAACCCCCATCTGTCGCGCCTGTTGATACAGTCCTTCTCGTTTGCCGTATGTCCGCACGTCTCGATACAAGACAAACACGTTCATGTCGGGATTCAATTCCTTCAGCCGAATCGCGCTTTTCATGGTATGCGTACAGCAAATGCGGGAACAGTAAGGCCGCTGACTGTCCCGGGAACCCACGCATTGAATGAACGCCACAGTGTCGGATGCCGAGATCTTCCGGGGATGTGCGGCCATCAGGTCATCCATTTCCAGATGGGTCAGAATGCGTTCATCCGTGCCATAGCCGTATTGCGCGGGTTTGGTTTCATGGGCTCCGGTTGCCAAAACCGCAGCTCCGTAACCAATGGTATGAATCTGACCGGCAGCGTCGACCTGACTGACGAAGTTTCCGACAGAACCGGATGTGTTTTTCAAGCGGGCATTGGTAAAAACCGTGACCAAAGGGTGCCGGTTGACCCGGTCCACCAGTTCATTCAGCCAGGGGCTGACAGGCTCTCCCTTGGCCGTAAACCGGATCCTAAGTGCATTTCCGCCAAGGCGTCCTCCTTTTTCGAGCAGAACCGTCGCATAACCCTGATCGGCCAGACCCAGGGCGGCGGAAATGCCGGATATGCCGCCGCCGACCACCAGCGCCTGCTGAACCACGGCCACGGTCTGGCGCTTGAGAGATTGGGCCAACGTCACCTTGGCCACCGCCATACGGACCTGGTCTTTGGCTTTTTCCGTTGCTTTTTCGGGCATCTGTTGGTGAACCCACGAATTCTGATTGCGGATATTGGCCATTTCTAACAGATATCCGTTCAGACTGGCTTCCTGGAGGGTATCTTGAAACAAGGCTTCATGGGTTCTTGGGGTGCAGGCGGCAATGACCACTCGATTCAGCCCGTGCTCGCGTACCCGGGCACCGATCAGATCCTGGGTGTCCGCAGAGCAGGTGAACAAATTATTTTCCACATGAACAACGTTGGGAAGATTTCCGGCAAATTCCGCCAGAGCCTTGACATCGATGACTCCTGCGATGTTCAGACCGCAGGAACAGACAAAAACGCCGATTCGCGGCGGTTGTTCCCGCACGTCGGTTTCATCCGGATACACTTTTTTCCGGGTCAGGGTGCCGCGAACCGATTGCAGCACCATGCCGGCCGCAGCCGCCGCCGCGGACGCCTGCGTGACCGACCGGGGAATGGCTTTTGGCGCCTGAAATGCCCCTGTGACAAAAACGCCCGGCCGGGTTGACTCCACCGGCGTCAGATTCATGGTTTTCGCAAACCCGTAATGATCCAGTTCGAAGCCGAATATCTCGGCCATCCGGCGGTTATCTTCGGGGGGTTCCATGCCGACGGACAATACCGCCATATCAAAATCCTCGTCCATGACCATTCCCGATTCGGTGACATAGCGCATGCGTACGCCGCTGCCATCCAGGCCGGGTTCGATCGAATGCGGTCGGCACCGCAGAAAGCGTACCCCCTTGGCGATGGCGCCCTCGTAGTAGCGTTCGAATTCCTTGCCGGGACTGCGGATGTCCATGAAAAAAATGGTCTGCTGAAGGTCCGGTTCGCTGATATGTTCGGCCGTAATCAGCGTTTGCTTGATGGCATACATGCAGCATACGCTGGAACAGTAACCGTTTTCACACCGGTTCGTGTTCCGGGACCCGACGCATTGAATCCAGGCGATTTTTCGGGGCTCACTCTGATCAGAAGGCCGGACCAGGTGCCCCATGCAGGGACCGGATGCCGAGAGCAACCGTTCATACTGGATGCTTGTGACCACATCGGCAATCTTTCCAAACCCGTAAAAATCCCACCCCGTTGGGTCAAATGGTTTATATCCAGGCGCCAATATGGCGGAACCCACCTGAAGATTGACGGTTTTTTCGGTATCGTTGAAATTGATAGCACCGGTGGGGCAGAATTTTTCGCATGCCCGGCATTTGCCCCGCGTCAGATAAATGCAGCTTTTCGGATCGATCGCATATTTTAGGGGAATCGACTGACCGTACTTGATATAAGCTGCCTTGCGTTTGTTCAGCCCCATGTTGAAGTCATCAACAACTTTTCTGGGGCATTTTTCGGTGCAGGCGCCACAGGCGATACATTTATCCACATCAACATACCGCGGGTGCTGTTTGAGAATGATGTTGAAATTTCCGATCCGTCCGTTGACTTCAACCACTTCGGAAAGCGTATGCAGGGTGATATTTAAGTGCCGACCGCACTCGACCAATTTGGGTGAAAGGATTCACATGGCGCAATCGTTGGTGGGATATGTCTTGTCCAGTTGCGCCATAACACCGCCGATTCCGGCACTGCGTTCCACAAGGTGTACAGAATAGCCTGAGTTGGCCAGATCCAGGCTAGCCTGAATGCCGGCAATGCCTCCGCCGACAACCAGCACCGATCCAATGGGATGAGTTGACATGGGCTCCTCGCTTTTTTTATTTTTTGGTAAAATTGGTGGTTTCGCCGGGCCGGGATTAGTGGAAAAAGTTGAAAACGATTGAATCGGTGTTTCGGAAGAACCGATTTTTGCAAGAAAATGTCGGAGATCATCTTCCGCAATCAGGTAGCGTCTACCGGCAGTTACCTTGGCAGCCAGTTTACCGCTATTGATCCAGTTCTTGATGGTATTTCGATGGACACCGATCTCCTTGGCCATTTGACCGATACGAAAGGCTATCATGAATTTTCTCCACCATTTGCAGGGATGAATTGTTTCAGTACGTGCATAATGTGTCGGCACATTGGCGCAATTGCCTGTTTGACCGGATTGGACAAGCCTGGGCAGACCTCATCAGGCAGCTCAGCCGTCTTGACCACTAAAACCCGAACGCTGATATTGGTATGCTCCTGAATTTCTATCAGCATATTCGTGGTGGGAAACTGATGAAGGGAAAAATCGCAGGTTTTATTCGACTGAATCGCGTCAATGGGAATCTCCCGAATATCCCCCGGAACCGCATCCGGAATATCCATGGCATCAACGATGATAATCTGGCGCGGCTTCTGTGGAGACAGCAGGATATCGAACAAAAAATCGCGAACCGCCGTACCGGCATCCAAACACGCCACATTGGTCGGAATGGAATAGTGTTCACAGAGATGTTCAATGACTGCCGATCCGAATCCATCATCACCGAAAAGGGGGTTGCCGCATCCGAACACGACCGAGTCCTTTGTCAGGTGATCTCCGATTTGGAATGTCATAGGTTTATTCCTGTGCGTTCGGGGCAATGCAATCAGTGCGATTTGTGCAAATTGTTTAATTGAATTGTATCTTCAATTATTATGCCAAACAGATATATTATATGTAACAAACTGATTTATATCAAATTTTGAATTTTGATGTTAAAATTAAGCCATCTGAAGATTAGGGGAATATTTTCCCCATAAAAGGAAAAAAATGAATGGGTTTCTATATTGGGTGGGGGAAAAAGATAATAGGGGAATATTTTCCCCATAAGGGGGAATATATTTCTCAAAAACCGCACTGCACAATCCGGTCGAATCCTCAGCGTTCCATTTGCGGCCGCGAAAGTCCGTACCGTTTCATTTTGTTGAACAACGTTTTCCGGTCGACTTGGAGAAGATCTGCCACCTGCCGACGTTGCCATCGGCACTGCTCCAGTGCGGCGAGTATGACCTGTTTTTCATACGATTCCACCAGATTGCCAAGATCACCCAAGGATTGGGGCAGGTCAATCGAAAGAAATCCGCCCTTGATTTCATCGTTTTTCTGAAAAGTAGGCAACGGAATCGACGGCTCAAAAAAATCCAGATTTCGAACGTTGCAATATCGAATGATGACATTCTGCAACTCCCGGATGTTTCCGGGCCAGTCATATCTATCCAGCTTGTCCAGCAGGTCTCGGCTTAGGGGCGGAACATTGCGCTTACCCGCATGAATGCTGATGAAGTGATCAACCAAAAGCGGGATGTCTTCTTTTCGTTCGCGAAGCGACGGCAATTGAATCGGCAAAATATGGATGCGGTAATAAAAATCTTCGCGGATCAGTTTCTGTTTGATCAGCGACTTGAGATCGCGGTTGGTGGCTGCAATAATGCGCACATCACTTCGCTTGATCTGGCTGCTGCCGACGGGCGTGTATCCGCCACCCTCGATCACCCGCAGCAGCTTGACCTGCATATGCAGGGATATTTCGCCCACTTCATCCAGAAACAGCGTTCCTCCATCGCCAAAGTCCAGATACCCGGGCTTATCCACGTTGGCTCCAGAGAATGCCCCTTTTTTATAGCCGAAAAATTCGCTTTCCACCAGATTTTCCGGGATTGCACCGCAGTGAATGGGTACAAACTGTTTTTCACGGCGATTACTCAT
>CAZTKB010000134.1:0-9380 GCA_964614125.1 uncultured Desulfobacterales bacterium
TGATCAGGGAGGCGGCATCGGCTGCACCGTGATCGGGAAACTCAAGGAGAATTACGGCGAAACCATTGAGATCGTGGCGCTGGGAACGAACGCGATTGCCACGGCTCAGATGCTGAAAGCCCGGGCCAACCGAGGTGCCACCGGGGAAAATGCGATTGTCCGAACCGTGCCGGATATGGATGTAATCATCGGTCCGATCGGGGTGGTCCTGGCCCATGCCATGATGGGGGAGGTGACTCCCCGGATTGCGGAAGCGGTATCCGCCAGCCGCGGCTGGAAAATTCTTCTTCCCATATCACAGGAGCGGGTGGAAATTGCCGGTACTTCCAGCATGCCGCTTCCGCATCTGATCGACGATCTGATTGTGAATCACTTGGGGCGGATTCTGGGGAGCGGATCTGCAAACAATCCCTAACCACGTATACGGAGGAAAAACGGAATATGTGCGAAGCCAATGCGTATCTGATCGAGGGGAACGACGAGCCGCGCCTGGTAATGGAGGCGGTGGATCTGATCGAGCCCCAGGATGACGGCCTGCGTCTGGTCAATATTTTCGGAGATCAAAAATTCATTCGAGCCCAGGTTCACTCCCTTTCCCTGGTGGATCATAAGATCTATCTGAAATAAATCCGATCTTGACGACAAGCACCGGACTGAAAGTCATATGAAATGAAGATCCTCGTTGCTCGGACGGCTGGGTTCTGTATGGGGGTCAAACGGGCGGTGGAATTGGTGTTGGACGCCCCCAAACATACGGACCAGCCGATATACACCTATGGACCGTTGATCCACAATCCGCAGGTACTGGACCTTTTGCGGGAAAAAGGTATTACGGTCATCGAACAGATTCCGGAAACCGGCAACGGTGTCGTGCTGATCCGGGCGCACGGTGTTCCGCCCGTGGAAAAAAAAGCTCTGAAAAAGGCCGGTTTTTCCGTGAAGGATGCTACCTGCCCCCGCGTGATCAAGGTTCAAAGCATTATTCTGAAGCATGCCAGAAAAGGGTATTCCTGTATCATCATCGGGGATAAGGACCACCCGGAAGTCAAAGGTTTGCTGGGATTTGCGGGGGACAACGGTTTGGTGATCAAAAGCCTGGAGGAGATGCAGGCATTGCCGATGTTCACGAATGCCATTCTGGTCGCCCAAACCACGCTTAATTCCCTGCTGTTCCGTCAGATTACCGAATGGGTGAAAATCAACCTCCCCCACTACCGGATTTTTTCAACTATCTGTGATTCCACTTCTATGCGTCAGACCGAGGTCGGTTGCCTGGCCCGGACCGCAGACGCCCTGATTGTGGTCGGCGGCAAAAACAGCGGTAACACCCAACGCCTCGCAGAAATCGCCCGTTTGGCCGGTATTCCCACTTATGCCATTGAATCCGAATCCGAACTGAATCCGGCGAATTTTGAATCTGTGGGCACGGTGGCCATCACTGCCGGGGCATCGACTCCCAACTGGATCATCAACCGAGTGGTCCGGACGTTGGAAAAATTCTCCCTGAAACGCGGAGCCGGGCTGAAAAAAGCCTTGTTCACCCTGCAGCGGACTTTTTTGTTGACCAATCTGTATGTGGCGTTGGGTGCCGGCAGCCTGTGCCTGGCGGCCTCTCGAATTCAGGAGATCGACCGTTGGGGGCCTTTTGTGGGTATCGCAATACTGTACGTGCTTTCCATGCATATTTTGAACAACCTGACCGGAAAACCGGCGGACCGGTACAACGATCCGGAACGGGAGCGTTTTTATGATCGGTATCGGTTTCCTCTGACGATTCTGGCCTTGGCCTCCGGTGGAGCCGGACTTCTGGTTTCTCTATCCATGGGGTGGATGCCTTTTCTGATGTTGTTGGTCATGAGCCTGCTGGGTCTGTCCTACAACATGAAACTGGTTTCACCGGGTTTGTTTCGATACACCCGGTTGCGGGATATTCCGGGTTCCAAAACCATACTCATCGCACTCGCGTGGGGCATGGTGACATCCTTGCTGCCTGCGCTGAGCATGGGAGAGAAGGTGGCTGCCTGGAGTGCCGGGGTGTTTTTTTGGACTTCCGGGCTGGCATTCGCCCGGGCCGCGTTTTTCGATGTACTGGATATGCAGGGGGACCGGATTGTGGGAAAGGAAACGATTCCTTTGATTTTGGGGGTAACCGGAACATTTCGCTTGCTCAATGTGTTGTTGTTGGTGGGCGCGGTCCTGGTGATTCTGGCTGCTGCGGCTGGGAAAATTGATGTATGGTATGCCGGACTGGCGGTATGTCCTCTTCTATTGCTGATCATGATCCATTTTCACCGAAGGGGAGATATCCTTCCGGGAGTCCGCCTCGAATTTCTGGTGGAAAGTGCGGTGATACCGGCCGGGTTTTTCGGATTTTTCGGGCCATCTATCCTGTAGGGGTGAGTTGTGAGATTGCCTCTGCAATCCTTTTTTCATTCCCGCTTCTTCCTCGGTCATCTCCGCAGTGGCGTCCCCTTGGTGTTCTTCCCCCGGTCTGAACCGGAAAATAAAATATTGACGATTCGCGTCTCCATGCGCAACATTGGGGCATACCTGCCATCTATTTGAGCCGGGACGGGGGGCTCGGGATTCTTCGGGACCATGAATGGAATGGTTGATCCCGCGAATCGAAACGGCAGGGGGATTGTCTATGCAGAAGGGGGTGGCTGCGATGACTTTTTTCAGATGGGATCCGTTTCAGCGTTTCGGGAGATCCTATTGGACAGATTTGGACGAGGCCTCCATGGAATGTACCTGGAAGCCGGTGGTGGATATTTTTCATGGGGACGGAGGAATCGTCATCATCGCCGAAGTTCCGGGAGTGAACAAGGAGGATATCGATATCGAAGTCCAGCATGACCGGATTTCCTTCCGTGGAAGGCGAAACATGAGCGCCGATATTTCCGGGGGAAAACCCTTGCGTCGGGAACGCTGCTATGGTTCGTTCTTTCGAGCTTTTACCCTGCCCGGGAAGATTGATCCTTCCGCCATCTCCGCATCCTTGCAGGATGGAATACTGGAAATTTGGCTGCCGGAAGCAAATTCGAACCGGATCCGGCAGATACCGATCGATCGCCTGGAAGCCTAACCGACCGATGAGGTACATGGATGAATCGTAGAGCCAGTTTTGAACAAGGACCGATCCGGCCTCCCAACGAAGCCCGCAGCTTACTTCTCCGAGTGACCCGGAATTGTCCCTGGAACCGGTGTCTTTTCTGCCCGGTATACAAGCGACGGAAGTTTTCCCTGCGAAGCGTTGCGGAAATCAAGGCCGATATTCAGACGGCACGGGATATGGCCGATGATATCCGGGGAGTTTCGGTTGAATTGGGCCGGAGCGGCCGCGTGGACGACCGTGTCCTGCATCAGGTCAGCGCCATGCAGGATGCCGGAGAATGCTATCGCGGAATGGCCATATGGATGTATTATGGGACCGGTGCGTGTTTTCTGCAGGATGCGGATAATCTGATCATGCCGACGAATGACTTGGTGGAGGTGTTGTCTTTTCTGCGGGAGAAGTTCCCGGAGATCTCCCGAGTCACAACCTATTCCCGATCCCGGACCGTGGCAAAAAAGTCCCCCGAATCTCTCCTGCGGATTCGGCAGGCGGGTCTGAACCGGGTGCATATCGGATTGGAATCCGGTTGCGATGCGGTTCTCAAACTGATGAAAAAAGGTGTCACCTCCGCCGTGCATATCGATGCCGGAAAGAAACTGGTGACAGCGGGCATGGAGGTGTCGGAATATGTCATGCCCGGATTGGGGGGCCAAGCTCTGTGGCGGGAACATGCGCTGGATACCGCACGCACCCTGAACCAGATCAACCCGCATTTCATCCGGTTGCGAAGCCTTCGGGTACCTCCCCGCGTTCCCCTGTATGAAAAACTGACCGCCGGAGATTTCGTGATGCAGACTGATGATGCGGTGGTCGAGGAAATCCGTCTGTTCATTGAAGAATTGGATGGGATTCAGAGTACGGTGACCAGCGACCACATGATGAATCTGTTGGAAACGGTTTCCGGAAAACTGCCGGAGGACAAGGAAAAAATGTTGGATGTGATCCGGTCCTACCAGTCGCTTTCGGATCGGGACCGGTTGGTGTTTCGTGTCGGTCGGCGGGGAGGGACATTTCGATGTCCGGAGGATCTAACCGCTCATCCAACGACGACATCGAAAATCCGCCGTCTGGTGGACGAGATCACCTCCACCCAGGGAGTGGAAGGCATCGAACGGTTTATTACCGAAATGGTGGATCAGTATATCTGACGAACTTACTCAGCGGACCGAGGCTTCCAGGTTGTCCTGGCGGAGTCCCATGATCAGAGCGTCCGCTTCCGACCGGCTTGGGATGTTCCCGACAGAGATTTCATACCACACCCCTTTGCCTGCGATCATGCGGGTGATGAGTTTGGCGTCATATCCTTTTTTTCGGAGTTTTTCCACTGCGGCCTCGGCCATGCGCCGATTGGGGACCGCATTGGCCCGGAGGGTGATTTTCTCTTCCGGGACGGCAGGTTTGGGTGGCGACGTCATCTGAACGACCGGTGCCGAAACGGGTTGGGTTATCGGTTCGGCGGGGAACACCGTTGACGTCGTGGTGTCCTGTAACGGTGCGGGGGGCGCTGACGCCGCCTGAGCAGGCATCCCGGATGGCGGTGACGCCGATGGGGTGTTTGGCTGCGCGGGTGAAGGCGGCAAAGTTGGGAGAGCCGGGACGCCGGTAGGGAGAGTCTTCGGTGTGGAACTCCGGGGGCTTGATACCGGCGGCTCCCTGATATCGGATCGCTTCAACTGGTCGTAAAAGGCCAGGTTGGGTGTTGGGGCATCGATATAGCGTTTAAGTAGAGCCTCTTTCCGGCGCAACGCCTCCTCAAAAACGGCGGCTAATTGCCCTTCGATTTTTTTCTTTTCAAAAAGAACGGGGATGGTGCCCCGTCCGACCAATATTCCCAGCAGAAAAGTCCACGTGGCTACGAAAACGATCATTCCGATCCACAAAAAGGAGTGGGGTTTTTCCTCCGATTCGGGAAACCGGTTGGCCGGGCTATGTCGGATGGGTTTACGGGTCATGTTCGTTTACCGTTACATGGATTCCGGGGCGGAAACCCCCAAGAGACGAAGGCCGTTTTTGATCACTTGCCGGACTGCCTGCATCAACAGGAGCCGGCACCGCGTTTCTTGGGCATCCTCGGTAATTACCCGCTGGCGGTTGTAGTAGGCATGAAAAGCTCCGGCCAGCTCCATCAAAAAAAAGGTGATGCGGTGTGGTTCCAGATGGGTGGCGCTCAGCTGAACCACCTCGGGATACCGGGAGATCAGCCGGATCAGGAGGATGTCATCGTCCGTGTTCAGGATCGAAACTGCTGCGTCGGTCCAGCCCGTATCCGGTATTCCCAGATCGACGGCCTTCCGTATCATGCTGCAGATGCGGGCGTGAACATACTGGACGTAGTATACCGGATTTTCGTTTGACTTCTTTCGGGCCAGATCCAAGTCGAAATCCAATGGGCTGTCGTAATGGCGTGTCAGGAAGAGAAACCTGGCGGCATCGGTTCCCACCTCGTCCATCACGTCACGCAAGGTCACGAATTCTCCGGCTCGCGTAGACATGGCGACCTGCACGCCTCCGCGCAGGAGGTTGACCAACTGGACCAGGATGACCTCAAATTGCTCCCGCCGCAGGCCGTGCGCCTGAATGGCAGCCGCGATCCGCGGAATATATCCGTGGTGGTCCGCCCCCCACACGTCGATGACGGTTTCGAACCCTCGCTCGTACTTGTTGTAATGATATGCAATATCGGATGCAAAATAAGTGGTCTGGCCGTTGTTCCGGATTACGACCCGGTCCTTCTCATCGCCATGGGCGGTGGTGTGGAACCACCAGGCGCCGTCCTTTTCATAAATGGTGCCCAGCTCCCGGAACCGTTGGATCACTGCGTCGACTTGGCCGGAATCGACCAGGCTTTGTTCGCTGAACCAGTTGTCGTATCTCACCCCAAAGCTTTCCAGATCCTGCTTCATCCCTTCCAGAATGATTCCTGCAGCATAGGTGGCGCAATAGGAAACGGCTTTATCATCCGGCTCGTCCAACAGGGAATTTCCTTTTCGTTTTGTGATTTCCGCGGCGATTTCCCGGATATAGCCTCCCTGATAGCAGTCCTCCGGGAAAAAGACGGTTTCCCCCAAGTGTTCCTGGTAGCGAAGAAAAACGGATCGTCCCAAGGTCTGGATCTGCCTGCCGGAATCGTTGATATAATATTCCCTTTGTACATCGTATCCGCAACATGCCAGGATACTAGCCATGCTGTCCCCAACCGCCGCTCCTCTTCCGTGACCGACATGCAGCGGACCGGTGGGGTTGGAGCTGACAAACTCGACCTGGACCCGGCGCTGCTTTCCGATGTTGCAGGTTCCATAGGATTCCGCCTGTTCCAGGATTGTTTGGACCTGGTGAATCCAGGCGCCTGGATGAAAGTGAAAATTGATGAATCCCGGACCCGCAACATCGGTTCTTTCCAGGATACCGTCCGGATCTTTCAACCGGCGGATGAGGATTTCCGCTATGGTGCGGGGTTTCATTTTCAGGCGGGATGCCAGAACCATGGCGATATTGGTGGAAAAATCACCGTGAGCGGCCTGCCGGGGAATTTCGATCTCGATTTCCGGCATGGGGCAGTCCGGTATTTCTCCGTTGTCGGAGGCGGTTGCGAGGGCTTGGCCTAATAGGGTTTTCAGTTCTGATTTCATGGAGTATCGTTGGAAATAAGTTGCGGACTGGGGGGCGGAAAGGCGGCGTTCCTCCCGGGTCGTTTTTCAATCTTCACCGCCTGTAGATAGAATGATTCCGGCGCCAAGTCAAGATGGTTGTCGACTCTCTGGCTCCGGGAACATGTCTGCTGACATTTTCCGGAGAATGTATTTCTGTACTTTGCCGCTGGCGGTCAGTGGAAATTTTTCCACGAACGCCACATGTTTGGGGATCTTGTAGCGGCTGATCCGGCCCCGACAGAAATCCCGTACATCCTCCGGCTGCAAAAAATATCCCTCTTTCAGAATAATGAATGCTCCGACCTCCTCCCCGTATTTCCGGCTGGGTACTCCAACCACCTGGACGTCGGCTACGCCTTCCATCCGGTACAGGAATTCCTCGATTTCCCGTGGATAGATGTTTTCTCCACCCCGGATGATCATATCCTTGTGGCGGCCGGTAATGGAGAGATACCCGTTTTTGTCCAGAACTCCCAGATCACCGGAATGAAGCCATCCGTCCGGATCGATGGCGGCAGCCGTGGCATCCGGGTTGTTGTAGTAGCCTTTCATGACATTGTAGCCCCGGCAGCATACCTCCCCCTGAACGCCGGCCGGAAGAGGCTGATTGGTTTCCGGGTGAACGATTTTCAACTCGATTTCGGGCATGGCCCGCCCGACGGTCGAGACCTGCAGCTCGATATCGTCTCCGATCCGGGTCTGGGTGATCACGGGCGAGGCTTCGGTCAGGCCGTAACAGATGGTTATTTCCGTCATATTCATCTTTTCGATGACTTGGCGCATGACTTGGATCGGGCAGGGGGATCCGGCCATGATCCCGGTCCGGAGAGTGGAAAAATTGAACTTGGGAAACAGCTTGTGATCCAGAACCGCGATGAACATGGTGGGCACGCCGTAAAGAGCCGTGCATCGTTCTTGCTCCACGGAGGCCATGACTTGAACCGGATCAAAGGATTCCAGAATGACCAGGGTGGCGGCATGGGTGACGGCGGCGAGCACCCCCAGCACGCATCCGAAACAGTGAAACAGGGGAACCGGCAGGCAGACGCGGTCCTGGTGGGAGAAATGCTGATTTTCCCCGATGTAAAACCCATTGTTTCCGATATTGTAGTGTGTCAGCATCACCCCTTTGGGAAAGCCGGTGGTTCCGGAGGTGTATTGCATGTTGACCACGTCATGGGGGTCGAGCCCCATCTGGCGTTCCCGGTACTGTCGATCTTCCGTCAGCTCGGCCAAAGAAAGAATTTCCGGGATGGAGTACATGCCGCGGTGCTTTTCCTGGCCCAGAAAGCATACCCGTTTGAGATGCGGGAACTCAGAGGATGTCAGGTATCCGCGCTGCAGGGTTTTCAATTCCGGCACCAGTTCGTAAATGGTGTGGATATAGTCAGTATCCTGGTATCCATCGATCAAAAACAGGTTTTCTGCTTCGGATTGCCGGAGCAAATAGGCAATTTCATCCCGTTTGTAGTTGATGTTCACCGTCAGGAGAATGGCCCCGATTTTGGCTGTCGCAAACTGCAGCGCCACCCAGTACGGAATATTGGTCGCCCAGACTGCCACTTTTTCGCCTTTTTGTACCCCCAGCGCCATGAGGCCTTTGGCCAGAGAGTCGACCACGTTTCCGAATTCCCGGTAGGTCAGCCGGTAATCCCGATCCACGTAAACAATGGCTTCGTTTTCCGGATGGGCGGCGATGGCCTCGTCCAGGATTTGGCCCAGCGTGATGGACCGAAGTGCGGTTGTCGTCATGATTCCTCCCGGATCCGGTGTTATTCGGGGATATACAGCACGGCGTAAATCGATGCCGGCTGGTCGCCGTAGCAGCAGACGTCATGGGGAATGACCGAATTGTAATAAATACTGTCCCCAGCCTCCAGAACCATATTTTTTTTCCCGTAAGTGACCTGAACTTGACCGGATACCACCACAATGAATTCCTCTCCTTCATGGGTGGACATCAGGGTGTCACGCCCGGACTCCGGAAGCAGTTCGATATAGAATGGTTCCATGTGGCGGTCGGTTTTCCCCCGTCCCAGGGAATGGAATTTCATGGATACATCGGCTTCCCGGGATCGAAGCATGCCGATCTGTTCCTTGCGGTCGGATTTCCGGACAACCAGGGGATCTTCGCTGATCTGATCATCCAGAAACGTTCCCAGACGCACGCCGAGCGACCGTGCGATCTTGAGGAGCGGCCCCAGAGAGGGGTAGACGTTTTCGGTCTGAATGGATCGGATAAATGCCTCGTCCAGGCCGGTTCGCTCCGCCATTTCATGGGTTCCGATTCCTTTTTTTTCCATATAAGCGGTGATCCGCCGGTTTACCAGTTGGGTGTCCATGCAACCTCCATGTTTCAAAGCAGTACCGGATAATCCAGTGGTTGGGGGCCGGGTTTCGTATCCGGCTCGTGATTCAGTCGTGATATGCGATTCGGCGAAGGCAGGATCCGATCGGATGCCTTCCAAAACGGAAATGTTTTTTATACATGAATCGAGTTGGGAGGGAAAGAAGAAAGTAGGGATGATTGGTTGGTCCGCTTTGGCTTTCCAGCGGAAAGGCTGGTAGGCCATGCAGGCTGGGGCAGAGATACCAATTTTTTCCCTTCCCCTCGT
>CAZTKB010000135.1:0-9193 GCA_964614125.1 uncultured Desulfobacterales bacterium
TTCCATACAAAATTTTCGGGTCAACCGAATTACTTACATTATAATGGCCGGAACGAGGGACCTGTCCCGCTTTTACCCCCCCCACCCTGACCCTCCCCCACCAGTGGGGAGGGGAAAAAATGGTTATTCCTGGCCCATCCCGCAAGGGGGGAGGGAATGAGCTGCTTCCTCGCACAACATCCCCGGATCCACCGCACCTGCCAGCAACCGGTAGCGTTTTCCCGGCAACCCCTTGCCCAGATAAGCCTCCATCATCCGGGAGCATTCGGCAATCCTGGCGACATCCACGCCGACATCGACCCCCAGGGATGTCATCAGTCCGGCGGTATCCTCCGTGGCGATATTCCCGGAAGCCCCCGGCAGAAACGGGCACCCCCCCATTCCGCCGAAGGAGCAGTCGAATCGATTCACACCATAAGAAAGGGCCGTCAGAACATTCGCAATTCCCAAGCCCCAGGTGTCATGAAGGTGAAGCCCGAAGTTTGCCCCGCCGATCCGGGGTAAAACCGCATCCAACCCTTCCCGAATCGAAAGAGGTCCGGCCGTGCCCGCCGTATCCGCCAGACAGATCCCTGGCGCTCCCCAGTCCAGGAAATCCGACACCATGGAAATCACCCGTTGGAGCGGAATATCCGGGTCTTGCCCGCAACCGAAAGCGCACTGTATGCTGACCCGAATCCGGATCCCCAGAGTTTGGGCCATCCGGACCATGTCCCGGGCGGAGTTCATGGCCGTTTCGATGGTCATCCCCATATTCTTCCGGCTATGGGCTTCACTGGCCGAAACCGAGATTTCCACATGCCGGATTCCCGCCCGAAATGCCCGCTCCACACCCCGCGGATTCAGTGCCAGCCCCCAGAAAACCACCTCTTTTGCCTCGGGAAGCCGGGCCGCCAACTCCTCGGCGTCCGCCATCTGCGGCACCCTTTCCGGATTCACAAAAGAAGCCACCTGAATCTCTTTGAGCCCGGAGGCAACCAACCGGCGGATGATATCCAATTTCAACCCGGTCGGGATAATCTGCGATTCGAACTGAAACCCGTCACGCGGCCCGACCTCGATCAGGGTCACATGTCCTGGATATTCCGGCTTCATAGCGCCCCCTCACCGTTCTGGTCATATTCCGCCAGAAACGCTCCGGACTTCACGACCCGCAGGATCGGAAAGAGCACGGATTTCCGATAGGCATCCAGGCAATTTTCATGAATTTCCGTTTTGTAGGTTGCGCACAGATCCTCCAGGAACAAAGCATGAAAATCGTTTCCCACGGCATCCAGAGCGGTCGCCAACACACAAAAATGGGTATTGATACCACATACAGCGACCGTATCCACCCGGAGAGTCCGAAGTGTCTGATCCAGATCGGTCTTGAAAAAGGCGCTGAAACGGCGCTTTTCCAGTATATGGTCCGAGGTCTCCACTCCCAAATCAGCCAGCGGTGCCACACCGGCGGTACCCCGGATGGCATGGGATTTCATTCTTCCAGAAAAAATAAAATCGTTTTCCAAAAAACTGTCGCAGGCAAATATGACCGGAATGCCGCGCCGCCGGCATTCTTTCAAAAAATCACGGACCGGTTCCACAATCCGGACCTCGTTGCGATCCGGGCCGGTAAAATATTCATAATTTCCTTCCAGCATATCCACCACGACAACAGCGGGTTTCATAGATTCTTCCTTTTTCGCTTGGCTGATTCCTGCTACAATATAAACCATTCGACACTCTCCCGGGTATTTCCGGGCCATGGCAGCGGAACATCCCATTTCCGCCCCTCCCATCCACCACACCAGAAAGGACTTCATTACGACACATGGATACCAAACTGATGAATTTCTGGAAGCCGGACCGTGACTGGCTCTCCATTACGACCATCGACTGCCACACCGAAGGGGAACCCTTCCGGGTCATCACCGGAGGCATTCCGGATATTCCGGGTGCGACGATCCTGGAAAAACGGCGATTCGCCCGGAATCACCTCGACCATCTGCGAAAAGCCCTCATGTGGGAACCCAGAGGCCATGCCGATATGTATGGATGTATTCTGACCCCGCCAGTGGCCCCCGGCTCCGATTTTGGGGTGCTGTTTCTCCACAACGAGGGTTTCAGCACCATGTGCGGACACGGCATCATCGGTATCACGACCGTGGTGTTGGAAACCGGCCTGTTTCCCAAGGCGGAACCGGTCACCGAACTGAAGATCGACAGTCCGGCAGGCCGCATCCTTGCCCGTGCCCATATCGAAGATCAGCGCGTCCAGCGCGTATCTTTTCAAAATGTTCCGTCGTTTGTTCTGGAACTGGACCGGAAAGTGACGGTTCCCGGGTGGGGGGAAGTATGCGTCGATCTGGCCTTCGGCGGCGCATTTTACGCCTACACCTCGGCCACCGCCCTGGGATTTTCCGTAACCGAGAACGAATACCGCCCCCTGATTGAAGCCGGCATGGCGATCAAGCGGGCAGTCATGGAATCCGGCCCCGTCCCACATCCCTTTGAACCGGATCTGAGCTTTTTGTACGGGACCATTCTGGTAGCTCCACCGCTTCAGAAAGGGTGCCACAGTAGGAATGTCTGCATTTTCGCAGAAGGCGAGGTCGACCGCAGTCCGACCGGAACCGGTGTCAGCGGCCGGCTGGCCATCCATCATGCCCGGGGGGAAATCAAGGCTAACGAGTCCATCACCATCGAAAGCATCATCGGAAGCCGGTTTTCGGGAACCGTGGTGGAGGAAACCCGCTTCGGCCCCTACCCCGCCGTGATTCCGGAAGTCTCGGGAACCGCGTTCATCACCGGAATGCACCGCTTCCTGATCGATCCGGATGACCCTTTGAAATCAGGGTTCTTTCTCCGGTAAATCCCGCTACCCGGTTCCGCCGGTTCGATATGATCCCGTTACTCGAACGCGGGACCGGGACGGATTCCCAGCGCTTTCAGCAACCGAACGACCGGGCAAAAGCCTGTGATCGAGGCCTGCAGCAGGTTGCACCCCACAACCGCAGTGAGCCACAGCCAGTAATGGCTGTGAACCAGGTACAATAACAGGCTGATCAAGACCATCACACCCGCCATTCCCAACACAAAACGATCGATATTCATTTCCGTACTCCTATGAATCACAACGGGAAGCCCTCTGTTTCCATCAAAGCCTTCCCGCCATCACAAACAGGCAGACAGCGTGTCCACGATTCTTTCCTGAAAAGTTTCCACCCCCAGCCATAACGGCAGCCGGAGAAGACATTCCGAGGTACGCATGGTGACCGGCAAATCCCCATGAGCCCGTCCATGCTCTTTTCCATAGGGCGAATTATGCAAGGGGATGTAATGGAAAACGGTAAGGATTCCGGCCTGCTTCATCGCCTCCATCACCCGGGACCGGGCCGCCAGATCCGGAAACACCACATAATACATATGGGCGTTGTGGACGCAGCCCTCGGGAAGAACCGGCAGGCAGAGCTTTCCGGCCTGCTCCAGGGGTTTCAACAGACGATGATAATTCCACCAGATTTCCAGGCGCCTTTCCGTGATCCGGTCGGCTTCTTCCATCTGGGCATAGAGAAATGCCGAAACCACCTCCCCCGGCAAATAGGAAGAGCCGACATCCACCCAGGTATATTTGTCTACCTGGCCTCGAAAAAACTGCATGCGGTTGGTTCCTTTTTCCCGGATGATCTCGGCCCGAGGCGCAAACCGGGGATGGTTGACCAACAGGGCGCCTCCTTCTCCGGAAATGATGTTTTTGGTTTCGTGAAAGGAATATGTCCCCAGATGGCCGATGGATCCCAGGGGTTTTCCCCGGTAGGTCGACAGGATTCCCTGGGCCGCATCTTCGATCACCAGCAGGTTGCGTCGCCGGGCGATGTCCAGAATCGTATCCATTTCACAAGACACACCGGCGTAATGGACCGGAACAATCGCACGGGTTCGGGAGGTTATCGCCTCTTCGATCTTCGCTTCGTCGATGTTTTTCGTGTCTTCCCGGATATCGACAAAAACCGGCACCCCTCCGCGAAGAACAAACGCATTGGCTGTCGAAACAAAGGTGAAAGACGGCATGATCACCTCGTCTCCCGGCTGTATTTCTGCCAATATTGCGGCCATTTCCAAGGCCGCCGTGCAGGAATGGGTCAGCAGCGCTTTATGAGCCCCTGTCCGTTCTTCCAGCCAGGCATGGCATTTTTTGGTGAACCGTCCGTCCCCGGACAGGTGTCCATAAGTGTGGGCCTGAGCAATATACCAGAGCTCACGGCCGGTCATATAGGGTTTGTTGAAGGGAATGGCGGCTGTCTCCATGAGACTGTCTCCTGTCACGAGGAATCACACCGGGCGGGTGCGGGAAAAATGCCGTTCGATCCTTATCGGACCACGCAGTGATACATATCCCGGGCGTGGCCAAAGGAAAACCCCAGGGATGCATACAAATTCACCACCGCCAGATTGGCGGCGGAAACCGAACTGTTCACCACCGGATGTCCACTGTCCAGCAACCGGCGGCAAACCAGGCTCCACCAGTATTTTGCGAGACCCTTGCCCCGGAACTCCGTGGCAACGGCATGCAGGACCAGGCTGTGGCCGCTGTATCCGATGAATCCGGCAGGCTGTCGCTGCCAGGCCAGGGTAAAAACCTGTCCGGCCTCGATCAATTGGTTCAGCCAGTTTTCATACCGGAGATCGGCGGCGGACCGGGAAAGCTGGAAGTCCCGATGGAAGCGGCCATGAATGAACGCACCCCGGCAGATTTCCCGGATCGGATCCGCATGGGCGATTCGGGAAACATCCGCATCCGGATGAGAGAATTTTCGGAGCCGCGTGGCGTCACACCAGGGCTCCAGCAACGTATCGCAGTAATAAAAACCAAAGCGGTGCAACAGTTTTTTATCGGCGAGAGGATCCACCCGGATGGTATGGTGCCCTGGCGTGTTCGCGGCTTCCCGCAGGGCCGCCTCCGAATATTCGACGAGTTCCCAGCAAGGCATTCCGAACACGGCTGTATCCCAGGGACTGGGTTTAATCCATGCCATCGGTTTCTCCAAAGGTGGTCCTTCGCACGATATACAGGGGACGCTTTTTCGTCTCATCAAAGGTCTTGCCCAGGTAAATCCCCAGGATTCCCAGAATTCCGATGATGATTCCGCCGATGAAATACAATGACACAATGAGGCTGTTCCATCCGGGAACCGCAGACCCGTACATCAACGCCCGGCCTAGTATATACATCCCGTACAAAAACGAAATGAAGGCCATGAGAAAACCGAACCGAACAGCCAGCCGCAACGGCTTGTCCGAATACGCGATGATGGTTTCCGAGGCCAGTTTCCAAAGCTTTGCGATCGTATAGGTGGATTTACCGTGTTGCCGCTCGGCATGTTCCACGGGAATACCGGTGGTGGGGAAGCCCATCCATTGGACCAGGCCCCCGAAAAACCGCAATTTTTCCCCCATCCGCCGGAAATTGACCACCACCCTTCGAGACATGATCCGAAAATTTCCGGTTTCCCCATCGTATTTCATGTCAGCCAGATAACTGAAAATCCGGTAGAAAATCCAGGAAGCGGTGCGCTTCAGCCAAGGATCCCGTCGCCTGCCCCGCCGGGCCAGGACAACATCATACCCTTCCTGTGCCTTGGCATACAGCCGGGGAATTTCCTCCGGCCGGTCCTGCAGATCGCAATCCATCACCACCACCCACTCCCCCCGGCTGGCAAACATCCCCGCGGTAATACCGTAATGCTGGCCGAAATTCCGGCTAAACTGGATTCCCCGAACCCGTGAGTCCGAAACCGCCAGCCGTTCGATCACCGACCAGGAATCGTCCCGGCTGCAGTCCTCCACCAGGATGATTTCAAAAGACGCGGATATGGTTTCCAGAGCCGCTTTCAGCCTTTGGTACAGTTCATCCAGGCATTTTTCGGCCTGATATACCGGGATGACTACAGACAGGTGTACAAATGGTGGCGTCATGGGCCTTGCCTTCCCCAACCCGGCAGGTATACTGCCGGATTTTCGGACAGTACAAATATGCGGAAACCTTCCCACCGCATTTCCGGAATCGGTGTGCCATGATATCGCTCCAACAATTCCCGATTCAGCTTGGTTTCCTCTTTCTCCGTCAGCAACAGGAAGGTCGTCCCCTGCCAGGCATCGGGGCGGTACCACCTGTCCGAACATAACCACCGGTCCGGTATGGGAATTCCGTTTTCCAGCCGGATATGCCGAACCAGAAGTTTTTCGTCGCTCAGAACCGTCAGGGTTCCCGAATTCCAGAAACTGGCATACCCGTATCGAAGCCCCTGTTGCAGAAGATAGTTTTTCACCCCATCCAGCGAGTGGGCACGGCGGGCAGACTCACTCCGATCCGCGTTGGAATAGCTTCCGCTTTGTACCAGGGCAGGATAAGCACTGGTCAGATAACAGGCGAAAACAATCGCCAAACAGAGCGAAAGCACCGGAGAACGCACCCAATCCGATGGTTGGCACAGGACCAGAACGAATGCCATCACCAGGGAAGGGACCAAATACCGCGACGCGATGATCGGATCGTTCATGGCCGGAATCGTGGTGGTGAGTTGCAGAAACAGCACACCAGCCAAGGCTGTCAGGGTATAGAATCCCACGAAAGCCATGCCGCTTCCTTTACGTTGCAGCGAAGCCCGCAGGGACATGGGAATCATCCCGATCAACAGAACACCGGCAGCCAGGCGAAATGCTTCATACACTCCGGAAAGGCTCACCAGTTCTCCTTTTTCCGTGGGCAACCCTCCGAAGAGTCCCAAGACACTTTGCGGTGTCAGGGATAGGTTTCTCAGCATCTCGTCGTAGGAAAGCCATTTCGGACGTCCGGCTCCGTACTCCACCTGCAATCCGGACAGGGTCTGGATATACAGCAGGGTCCCCACCAAAAACCCCGCCCCCACGACGCCCAGGACGACCCATCGGTTGGACAAAGACGGTGGAAGGTCATCGGATCCGGTACCCCAGGCATTCCAGAGAATCGCCGCAAAGACCGGAACACCAAACGATACGAGGGCCCGAAACGGGTTGGACCATGCCGCCAGAAGCAGGATACCGAAAAGCGCGATACCGTAATACTTGCGCCGCCCGGGTTCGGCATAAAGCAGATGGAAGGAAAAAAATAGAATCAAACCGGAAAAATATACAAAAACGCCGTATGAAACCTGGCCGAAGAGGTTTTCAGCCATATACCCGGAAACACCCGAAGCCAAAACCGCCAGAACCGCAACCCGCTGGGTCATGCCCGCTCCGGTTATGCCGGCTACCAGCCAGATGCTGCCCAAAATCAGCCCGGTGGACAGGAATCCGGAAACGGCATGAGCCAGGAAACCGGCGGGAAGAAAGGCCAGCAGGGGAATAATAAAGGTATGACCAAATAGAACAAAAATATCCCCGTTGGCATACACCCATTCCCGGGGAAAATACTGTCCGGTTTCCACAATCTCCCGGGCCAGCAGCACCTTGATGGCGCTGTCTGCATGGAAAATCGCCTGATAGCCGGAAAACAGATACCAACACAGCACCAGCAGATTACAGGCCAAAATCAGAAGCATAATCGGCATCCCGATCGCCTGTGCGCCGGCAAAGAACCTATTCATTCCGTGACGATTCCTTATCTGACCGGAGTTTGAACCTCCCGGTCACAGCCAGTCCCATTCCAACCCCAGATCGATAAGCCTCTGGTTGAATTCCGCTTTCGTCATGGCGGCACATTCGCGTATTCCCCGGAACCCACCCAGTTTGTAGACGCTGGTTTTTGCCATGTTCCGGTGGGAAGGGCAACCGAATTTTTCCTCGATCCTCCGAAACGACATCCCGTGCACCATATAGCAGTAGGCCATCGCAATATCCCGGGAACCGACCGGATAACCAAAACGCCGGTTGCGGATATAGTGATGAACCGGTTCAATATCCAGGTCCGAAAACGACGCCGGGGAATCAATTTCGATTCTGCGCACATTCAACATCCGTATAAACATTGAAAATGACAAAGACCCCTTGTCAGTGGTGTGATATCCACAATCTTTCAGATAACGTTCCGGAATCTGCCGGAACTCTCTGGATACGCCGGCAGCGAACTGGGCTGCGGTCGAAGACAGACCATCCACCACCAAAAATTTGACCGCGAGCAACCGTTTACATTCCATATTTAATTCTCGATCTCGGAAAGCGTTTCCAGGATGTAGGCTTTTTGTATCGCTGTTGGAGGGGAAAGGCAAATGTTTAATATCTACAAGGCGGGAAAAACAGCGGAACTCAACTCGTTTGACCACCGAACACCACGTTTTTTTGGCGAAAGAATCACCCGATTTGTACACAAAATTTGGAAGCCCATGTAAATCCAAAATAAATCCGACCATGGTCCGGTCAATCTCAGGAAGGATCAGGCCTTCCTTGTCGCAGTAGGACCCCGGGCCGAAGGTCGTCTGTCTTCCCAGTCCGATCTGTTCGCCGGAGTGGTTGAGAAACCGGTCGGTCACCCCAACCAATGCGGGGTCGGATTTCCTTGGAACGCCGTGTTGTTTTGCATGAAGTGGCACAATGACGCATCCCTGCCAATCCAATTATTCTGTTTTCCTATCCCAATGCTATGTGGTAAAAAGTCTTATCCATGAAACACATCGATATCATCGCCGCACCGCTCCATGAAACAGATTATCGTAAAAACCTTGGATGCGGTTTTTTCCCCCGTCTATGGTTCCTGTTGTTTGGGCTTGAAGCCATTATCGCTCCCCAGACACATGCCGAGGAGCATCCGGCTTTATGGGAGATTTCCGTTGCATCGTCCTCCCGAACCGCGGAAGAAACCATGTGGCTGAGCCGTCATCCCGTCCTTCGAGTGGCGGGTCCCAAAGCATTTCCCCCGTTTCATTTTTTCGACGAAAACGGAAAAGCGGCGGGAATGGCATACGATTACCTGATGCGGATCGCTGGAAAACTGAGTCTTACCGTGGAAATTCAGGACAATCTTTCCTGGCCCCAGGTTTTGGAAAAAGCCAGAGAAAAGGAAATCGATTTGATCTCCTGTCTAGCCGTAACGCCGGAACGGCAGCATTTTCTTCTCTTTTCCCGACCGTATCTGACATTTCCCCTGGTAATCGTCAGCCGGAAGGATTCCCCGTTTATCGGCGGAATCAACGATCTTTCCGGAATCAAAACCGCCTTTGTTCGAGACAATGTCGTATAC
>CAZTKB010000136.1:0-9145 GCA_964614125.1 uncultured Desulfobacterales bacterium
TGATCCTTCTCCCCGTTTTCTCTCGGCATCCATTCCAACGCCATCGTTTGTCTCCCCCCACCGGCCATTCGGCCGGTATATATCCCAAAAGATACTCAGTCTGCCGATTATCCGATCATGGTCAACCCGCCGTCAATACTCAGAACCTGTCCTGTCAGGTACCGGGAATCGTCACCGACAAAAAAAGCGACGACATCGGCCACATCCTCCGGAGTTCCCAACCGCCGCATCGGAATGGCCCGCTCGACCGCCTCCGTGACCTTCTTTCCTTTTTCCCCGTCATGCAACTGATCCCACAAAGCGGTCTTGACGGGCCCCGGCGCGACACAATTCACCCGAATGCCATGGCGGGCCAATTCTTTGGCCAGTGCCTTGCTGCTGGCCATGATCGCCGCCTTGGTTCCACAATACAAGACTTCCCCCGGATTTCCGATTCTCCCGGCATCGGAACCCAGGCTGACAATATTCCCGCTTTTCTGCTGTATCATATAAGGAACCACGACATGGCAGGCGATGAGAAAACTGCGATAATTCACCCGGATTAGCAAATCCCACAAGGACGGATCCGTATCGACAAAGTTCTGTGCTCGGTCCATCCCGGCGTTATTGATCAGAATATCGATCGTGTTCCACCTCTGATGAATATCTTCTACCGTGGCACGAACCCGTTCGTAATCCGTTACATCACAGGCGTACGCCAGGGATTGTACACCCAGGTTCTCGATTTCTGCAGCGGTTTCCCGTGCCCGGGCTTCATTCATATCCAACAACGCCACATCGGCGCCGTCTCCGGCCAATCTCAAAGCGATGGCCCGGCCGATACCCTGCGCCCCGCCAGTGACAATGGCATGTTTTCCGGAAAGTGACATGCGATAACCTCCTGTCTATTGAATGCCGAACGGTTTTTTCTTCTTGCCGAACGGCACGAATATTTTCATTTTGTTTCAAATTACGACAATTTTTGTATTCAATTTATCGGCACGCATCAGGGGGTCGGCGGCACGATCGTCCCGTCACTTTTTTTCCACCGGGCACAGATGACTTCCCGGAACCCCCCCTCCGCCTCCCGGCATTCGTTGCAATAAATGCATTTCAGCACATCTTTTTCCCGGTTCTCCCGGAATTTTCTGGGCCAGTAGGGATCACACAGAATGGGGCGGGCGATTCCGATCAAATCCGCCTGCCCGTTTTCCAGAATTTCGTTGGCTGTGGACGCATCCGGAATTCTTCCGGCCGTGATCACGGGAACCGCATATCCGGCCCGCGTAAGCACAGATCGGATTTCCGCCGCCAGATATACATTGACTTTTCTATCCATCCAGGCCGGTGGCATGGTCCGATGGCCGCTGTATCCGGTATAGGGATCCAGCGCCTCCCCTTCCCGCGGGATCGCGTCTTCGAACCGTCCGCCGGCCGAAACACTGATATAATCAATTCCCAATGACGCGAGCTTCAGAGCGATTACTTTGGCTTGAGCCGGGGTATTGCCGCCGATGGTGAATTCGTCCCCATTCATCCGTGCTCCCACCACAAAGTCATTTCCCACTTCTTTTCGGACCGCTGTGAACACCTCTTCACCCAGCCGCATTCGTTTGGAAAGATTTCCGCCGTATTCATCTTTTCGATGGTTGTGCCGGGATAAAAAGGAAGCCATCGTATAGGCATGCGCATAATGAAGCTCCACGGCATCGAATCCCGCCTTCCTTGCCCTACCCGCCGCTTCGGAAAACAATCTCGGAATGTCCTGCACTTCTTCCAGGCTCAAATCCTCCACTTTCTGTCGATACCCGCTTCGGGAAATTTTGAGGAAATGAATGATCTGCGGGGCTATTTTCCCCGGGGTCTCTCCATGTACCCGCCGGGTAAGTTCCTGAAGACCAGGTATAAATTCATCCGAGTTCAGGCGCAGCAATTGCCCGCTTTTCTGCTCCTTCACGGAGACAGCTTCGGTAATGACAAATCCCGCGCCTCCATCCGCGTACTGCAAATAGCGATCGATCAGTTTTTCGGTGACATGTCCTTCGCTGGTTGCCAGACGGGTTACCACCGGGGGCATGACGATCCGGTTTTCGACACGCAGCTTGCCATTGATTGTATAAGGTTCGAATAACATAATGTTTTTTTCTCCTGGAACTATCCCACAGTCGGGAAAGGTTATTTGATTTTCTGAAATCCATGGAAACCGGTGTTACGACCAAAAAGGATTCAGGCCCGATTATTTCAGCAGTTCCCGGGAAATGACCAGTTTCTGGATTTCTGCGGTACCTTCCTCAAAGTGAAATGACCGACAATCCCGGAAAAACCGTTCCACGGGCAAAGCTTTGGTGTATCCGAGTCCTCCATGGAGGCGCAAGGCTTTTTCCGCAACCTCCACCACCATTTCCTCGGTGAACAGTTTGGCCATGGAGGCTTCCATATCAAACGGAAGGTTTTGTTCATACAGCCAAGCCGCCTTCTGGTACAGCCCCCGGCCGGCGTGAACGGCAGTTGCCATTTCCGCCAGACTCCACTGGATCGCCTGCCGTTTGGCAAGAGCTTTCCCGAATGTGTGTCGCTTTTTCGTGTAGGGAATACAAAGATCCAACAATTTCTGGGCCACTCCCACACAACAGGCCGCAATGGAAACCCGGCTTAAAGCCAGCATGTCGAAGGCCACCCGAAGACCGTCTCCTTGCTCTCCCAGAATATCTGACTCATCCACCACGCAATCGGTGAAAAGAATATTGAAATGCCGTGGCCCCTGGGTTCCCATCATGGTTTCCATCGGAACCAGGCGGATCCCCGGGTTGTCATCCCGAACCCCAAAGCAGGTCACCCCGTTTTCCGTGTTGGCAAAGGTGATGTAAAAACAGGGCACTAGATCCGGAAATACGGTGATGAGCCACTTATGGCCGTTGATGATCCACTTGTCATTGGCCTTGTGGGCCCGGGTATTAATGTCTTTTCCCGTACCCGCCTCGGGTTCGGTCAGACAGTTGGCCACCATGATGTCGCCCTGGGCCATTTTGGGAAGCAGTTCCTGCTTGTGATGCTCCTTGCCGAAAAAATAGATCGCACGCCACATCAGGCCGTTCATGCAATGGGCCATCATGCGGACAAATGCATAGCCACGGGAGAATTCCTCCAACAGCGGAAACCAGTCCGTCATGGGAAGTCCTTCGCCCCCGTATTGTTTGGGGATGGTAATACCGAAAAACCTCCCCCGTTTCAGCTCCGCGTACAATTCCGGAGGAAATATTTCTTTTCTTTCCAGATCAACTGACAGTGGATCCAGAACCTCTTCCACCCATTTCCGGGCTTCCACGGCTCTTTGTACAATCTCCTCCCTGATATGAAAATCCATTTCGACTCCTTCTTTTCTTTTACCGTTTCTCGAATTTTTCCTCGATCATCTTCCGGAGCACCTTCTTATCCGCCTTTCCTGCGGCAGTCAGCGGAATATGATCGACAATTTCAAAACAGGCCGGAATCAACGCCTTGGCGGCACCGGATCGTTTCATCTGCAACACGATGTCTTCTCGATCGATTTTTCCTCCCTGAACCGGTTTGACAAATGCGCAGACCTTTTCCCCCAGATCGGAATCCGGCATACCCACCGCCGCGACATATTCAACCATCGGATGGGTGGAAATGATATCCTCTACATCCCGGGCCGATATTTTTTCTCCTCCCCGGTTGATCACATCCTTGATCCTTCCGGTAATCCGAATAAAGCCCTTTTCATCGATGACCGCCAGATCGCCCGTCCTAAAATAACCGTCCGGAGTGAATGCGAATTGGTTCGTCTGCGGATTGCGATAGTACCCGGAAAAAACGCCGGGCCCCTTGGCGGCCAATTCCCCTTCCACAGCCGGTGGGGTTTTTTTGCCTTCTTCATCCATGGTACAAAAATCATCGTAGGGGCAAACCGGCCTGCCAATGGTTTCACATCGAATTTCCATGGTATCCGAGGGACGGGTCTGGGAGCACGGCCCTTCCACCATTCCGAAGGCGGTCACATAGCGGCATCCGATCCGGCTTTCCACCCGTTTGACCAACTCGGGCGGGCTGTTGGCGGCTCCCACATAAATCCGGGTCAAAGCCGACAGATCATATTGACCGAGGTTTTCAAAGGCAACGAATCGACTGATCAGGGTGGGTACCAGGCCGGTACAGGTGACTTTTTCCTCGGCAGCCACCCGGAAAAAGTCTTCGGGCACCGTCGAGTCCAGCAAAACGATTTTGGCCCCGTGGAAATAGGGACCGGAAATGGTCACCAGCAAGGCCAGGTTGTGACCGACAGTGGTTGCCACCAGACAGGTATCCGTGGTGTTGATGTCCCAGGCGCGCGACTTGTATTCGACGTTGCATAGATAATCGTTATGCGTCCGGACCGCACACTTGGGCAGATTCGTCGTTCCTCCGGTCGGAAGCAGGTAACAAACATCCCGCGGGTCGGGTCTTACTTTTTCCAGGGTGTTGCGGATATACATAGAATCCTTGTCCGGATGGGACAAACCGGAAAAAGAGAGGCAACCGGGAGGAACCGGATCCCCGACCACGAAGATTTTCTTCAGACTTGGTACCTTTCCGGATACTTCCCGGATCAGGGGAACATAATCGGTTTCCCGGTAACCGGCCGGAAGAATCCAGCCGGCAGGCTGGGTTAATTCCGCCAGGTGGGCGATCTCCCGCGCAGTATGATTGACGGTCAGAAGGACCATCACCATACCGGCCTTCTGAATCGCGTAATGGGCCAAAATAAATTCCGGCCAGTTCGGGAGCTGCAGCATCACCCGGTCGCCTTTTTTCAGCCCGTTTTCGATCAAGCCGGTCGCAATTCGATCCACTCGCCTGCGAAGATCAGAGAATGTACTCCGAAACTGCTGGGCCACCAGGGCCTCTTTGTCCGGGTACAGGTCCGCATTTTTATCCAATACGTCACCGATGGTCATACCCAGCCACCACCGGTTTCGGTCATATAGTTCAGCCAGTTTGGGATCGTAACGTTGTTCGATATTCTCTTGGTTCATGTATCCTGCCTCACCATCAGAGATTCTCCCGTATATTTTCACGGAAGGAATTGGTTGGTATGTCGTACCGTCTTTTTCAGATCAGCTGATAAAGCGCGGGAAGCCACAAGGAAAACACCGGAAAAATATTGATAATTGCCATCACGAGCAACAGAATGATCAAAAAGGGCAGGCTCCAAAGGAAAATATCCTTCAGAGATACATCGGCCTGTACCATCGCCACATAGAGGCCCGGGCCGACGGGCGGCGTAACCAATCCGATCACGGTTCCTAGACTCACGATGACACCGAAATGGATCAAATCGATGTTCATGCTCTGTACCGCCGGCAACAGCACCGGGACAATGATGATCATGACACTGATCGTTTCCAGAAACATACCCAGAGCAAAAATGATCAGATTGACGCAGAGGAGAAATACCAGAGGTGAATCCGTGAACCGGACAATGGCCTCGACCAGACGGTCGGGAGCCCCTTCAAACGACAACACCCACCCGAAAGCGGTGGCCGCGGCGATCAGGCTGGTAATTACGGCCGTGCTCATCGCAATGGATTGAAAAATACCTGGTATGTCGGACAATCGGATCGTCCGGTAAACACAGATCCCCAGAATCAGGGAAATCAGAGATGCGGCAGCGCCGGATTCCGTGGGAGTCATGACCCCCGAGGTAACCCCCACAATAATGACAACCGGAACCAAACATGGGCCCACACCGGACAAAAGCTTGGGACCGGCTTCTTTCCAGGTCTGCCAGGATTCTTTGGGAAGGTCGGAAAACATCCCGATCACGAACACCACCAGGGAAAAAGCGAAGAACATCAGGAGTCCGGGAAGAATTCCCGCCACAAACAAGGCCGCGATCGGCTGAAAAGCGATCACTCCGTAGATGATCATCAACATGGAAGGGGGAATGATCGGGCCCATCAATCCGCCGCATGCCGTAATGGCGGCCGCAAGTCCCTTGTTGTACCCCCGGCGTTGCATCTGCGGGATCATGACCTTGCTCATCACCGCGATCTGAGCCACGGCCGACCCCAGAATGGCGGCGGCCATGGCGTTGGTCAACAGATTCACATAGGCCAGGCCTCCACGAAACCCGCCCACCAGAACATTGGCAGCCGATATCAGCCTCTGCGTCAGCCCCGCCCGGTTCATAACCTCGCCGACCAACATAAACAAAGGGATGGCCAGCAATCCGTTTTTTTCCAGAGCCCCGTAGAAATTCATCGGCAAGGTATGCAACAAGGCCTCGAGACCCGTGTCATGAATCAGGACGATTGTCCCCATCATCAGTGTCAATGCCACGGGAAACCCCAGAAACAGCAGTCCGAAAAAAATGACCAGTGTCAGCATGGCTGTTGTTCCATTTCGTTGGGTGGGAATATCATACACAGAAGACCCACCAATAAATGATAGGCCATTGCATAGAAAGTCAGCGGAAACATGGCATAGTTGTACCAGATCGGAATTCCGATCGTGGGAGACAGTTCCATGCGAACCTCCGGCCTAAGCAGCCAAAGGGTTCCATGCCAGGCAAAGTACCCGATGGTTACCAAGCCCAGAAACTGCAACACCATGTTCCATTTATGATTCCAGGAATCCGGAAAGTGGGAGGTGATCATATCGATAGCGATCATCCGGCGGGAACGCAGCAACAGACTCAACCCGATCAAGGTGCTGAAAACCAGAAATTGAAGGGAAATTTCCTCGGCCCAGAACAAGGGACGGCTGAAAACATAGCGGAGGATCACCTGAGCCGTCAGGATCAAAACCAGGGCTCCGGTAAACAGGGTAATCAACAACTTCTTCACCGCGGCCAGAAAATCGTCAGTCTTTCGGAGAAACCGGATCATATTCCCCCTTTGCAAGATCTATGGGTAAAAACGAATATTCTCAGAGAATCCAATATTATTTTGTTAGCTTGGCTTCCACTTCCGATGCAAACTTCCGGATCAAATCGTTTTTCTGTATGTAATTTTCCCGAACACCCTTGGCCTTCTCCTTGAAATCGGCCATATTGATCTCCGTAACCACCACGCCGTCTTGTTTCAATTTTTCCAGGTTGCTCTTTTCCGCCAGAATCTGGGATTCCAGGCCGAATTTTTCCGCTTCCGCATATGCTTGGGAAATCATGTCCCTCTCGGAGGGAGACAATCCTTCCCACCATTTCTTGGAGGTGATAATGATGGCCGGAAACGCCATATGATTGGTCAACGCCAGGAATTTTGCCTGCTGATGATATTTCAAGCCGACAATGATATCGAGATCGACAGCCGCCGCATCCAGAAGATTGGTGGTCAACGACGGTGCGACTTCGGCCAAGGGTAAGGCAGTGGGGGCTGCCCCCAGCCCGAGAAGCCAGTCGTTGAATATCGGACTCGGAAATGCCCGAACCTTTTTATTGGCCAGATCGGCGGTTGTTTGAACGGCTTTCATGGAAAGAATATGCTGCATCCCGGCAAACATGTACCCCAATCCCACGACACCATGCGGTTCCAGATTTTTGAGCATCTGAACTGCAGACGGAACCGAGGCCACGGAACCAGCCTCTCCGACATCGTGGAACTGATAGGGAAGAAACCACCCCAACAAAGATTCTTCCCGGTTGGAGAGAAATCCGACCGGCAGAATGGAAAACGTGATGGCATCAGATTGAACCATGCTGAACATCTGTGGCTCGTTCCCAAGTTTGGAAAGCGGAGTCACCTGGATTTTCATTTTTCCTTTTGAGGCGGCATCCAGGTTTTCCGAAAACTGGGTGGCCACCTTATGCCACACATGGGTAGGGGGAACGGTGTGTCCGAGGATCAATGTCTTGGCATGGGCGCCCTCGGGGCTTGGAAGCATCATGAAAAGTGCCAGGCAGAAAACAAACATGGTCGATACTGCCAGGCTCGCGATCTTTCGAAGCCAGGTTCCACTTGATTTTCGATTCTTTTTTCGGCAAGTCTTTTCCATTTCATTCTCCTGTTTGTTGTAGTTCATGAAGAGCCCTGTAACGCATGATTCCGGAATCACCGAACATCGAACCCGGATCATTCCCTCTTTCCGGTTCCCAATATCCGGCACAATCGTCCCAACTCCCCCAGTTCTTCGGCGTTCAGGATATTCAACTCCCGTTGAAGATACCGGGTGTGACGCGGGAATACCCTTTCGAAAAGTTGCTTCCCATCGGAGGTCAGATGTACATTTAAAAACCGCCTGTCTCCAGAATCGCGTTCCCGTCGAACCAATTCTCTTTTTTCGAGATTGTCCACAATCATGGTGATATTTCGTGCCGTTTTCAAAATTTTCTCGGCCAGATCCTTTTGACAGAGGGGACCGAGATGGTAGAGCGCCTCGAGCACGGCAAACTGCCCGAAACTCAGGTTTTCGTCATGAAGATGGCGGTGGCTCCGGTTGGTAACCGATTCGGCGGCCCGCATCAGTTTAATATAGGTTCCGAGAACCAGCCGGCTGTTGTCGGATAATGGAGAAGAGGTATCTTTCATAATCTGAAATCCAACCGAATTTTGAATGGGGATCAAAAGTGTAGGAAACATGTAATAGTTACACATTTCATTAATTTTTTCTGTACCAGCGATGTTGTGCTTTTGTCAATGTCTTTTTTAATTTTTTTTTTGAAGACACCGGCCTACCGGATCGAACAGCCGAATTTCCGAATCCGGGACCCGTGGACAAAATGAACATGGGGGATCCACAAGGTCGTACAGGGGGGTACCGTTGGGTCGGAGCACGGCGGGCCAATCAACCGTTTGCCTGCCTGAACCGCTTTTATTCCCCCCCCACCCTGACCCTCCCCCACCAGGGGGGAGGGAAAAATTGGAGGTCCTGCTCCTCCCCCACCCTGACCCTCTCCCAACACCACGGGCGTATGTGTGGGTTGTTGTCAGCTCAAGAGGGGGGGGAGGGAATGATTTGCCGGAGGGGCAGCCCGCCGGGGAGCCGGAACGGGGGTGAAAAAGCGGGATAGGTCGCCACCTGTAATTATCATTTGACATACCCATGATTATCACCTAGATATGGAATCAAGGTGTAGTAAATTTTCTGACACCTTTTTCCGATCTCTCTGTTTCTGACAACCAACTTTCCATCCAAACAGTTACCGCCCCCTGCATATCGGCAGGATCTA
>CAZTKB010000137.1:0-9064 GCA_964614125.1 uncultured Desulfobacterales bacterium
TCCCCGGTTCCGGCTCATAAAAAGACCGTTTCCTGCCAGGACATCATACCGTATTGTTCCCGCCCACAAACAATCCGGAAGGCCGGGGTGAAACATTACCGAATTGACCGCAGTTTCATGGGAGAACGGAATTGGAAGCCTGGTTTCTATCCAGCTTTTCCCACTGTCTGTGGAAATCAATAAAACATTGCCGTCACAACCCACCACGATACGGGAAGGATCCTGAGGGTGAATATCCATACCAAAACAAAATCGGTTTCCTGTGGTGATCCGCTTCCAGTTTCGGGCACCGTCCACAGACTGGAAAACGCCGCCCTGTTGCGTGGAAGCATAAAGGATGCCCGGGGTTGTCGCACTGATCCGCAGGGCTCCGGGGCCCTTGATAAAGGGAGTGGTCAATCCCTGGTTCACCTGTCTCCACTGCTTTCCGCCGTCGGTGGTTTGAAAGACACCGTATCCGTTTGTGGCGACATACATTGTATCGTGATGAAACGGATCCAACTCGATATTGGTGGGGTCCCCATCAATAAAATTGAAACCGGGGAGTGGTTCTAACGGAACGGAAAATCCGATGTCGTGCCAATCGGCGCCGGAATTTCGTGATTCATATACATGAAATCTTCCGTTTTTTTTCCAGGGTATCACCAGAAGGACCATTCGGGAAGGGTCGTGGTGAAAGATCTCGATTTCCTTGGCATGCCCATCGACCGCACCTTTCATGGATCGGCGCCATGTTTTTCCTCGGTCTATGCTGATCATCAGGCCGTTGTCCGCGGTACAAAGAAATAATACATTAGAATTTACAGGATGAATTTTCAGGTCGTTCACTACGGTGTTTTGAAGTCCCTGATGTTTCTGAAGCCAGGATTCCCCGCGATTGGTTGACTTCCAAACATTCCACCAGTCCGTCAACCACATTTCCGTGTTTCGGGAAACCATCCGGATCTGTTCAATCCCATTGAGTGTATCCGTCCAGTTGGATGCTGCGGAAGCAGCCGGATGAAACGAATGAACGGCTGTCCAATTCCGCCCAAGATCAGCGGATTGAAATAATTGAAAAGGCCAGTTTTCCGGATGGGTCCCGACAAAGATTCTATCCGGTACATCGGGATGGGCGGCCAGTGCCTTAGAGATTATTGGGAGGCCGGATCGTGATATGCCGGGAGAGGACAACCGTTTCCAGGTCGCGGATTCAGTGTCCCAACAAAATACGCCGGAGCGTCTCACCACGGCCAGAAGGTTTTTGCCGGACACTCCAATATCCATCACTTCCGGGGGGCCTTCCACAAAACCTTCTGACAATGGTTTCCAGATGTTCCCATGCAACTGAAATACACCGTGGGTTGTCCCGGCAGTCAGAAATCCATTGTGAAAAATAATTCCGTTGATCCGGGTATGCTCCAGTCCGGGAAGGGGTTCCGGAATAGAGTGGATGGGGAATCGAGGAATCCGGAACAACCCCCTGTCATTTGTCGCGGCCCATATCCATTCGGAGGTGATCAGAAGAAGATGGCTTCCAGAGAAACGAGAGCGATAGCGGATGGCTTCGTGGAACAACTCCCAGTGGTCTCCTCCATCGCTGCTGAAAAAAATTCCTGCATCCGTCAAAGTATAGACACGCCGGCTGTTTTCCGGATCAATTGCGATATCGGATACACAGAATCCGCCCAGTCCGTTTCCTTTGATTTCGAAATATTTCCCTCCGTCCCGGCTCCGAAACACCCCCGCCACATCCGACCCGATAAAAACGGTATTCGGATTTCCCTCGTCAACCGCAATGGCGGTAAATCGTCCTCCTCCTCCATAACCGGACGGAATCCAGGAAACGGGGGCCATTTCCTGGGAAGGAGTACTACCAAAATTCGAAAAGAAAAAGAGAGCCAGGAGGCCCAGGATTCGGAGGCGGTTCATTTTCGGTAGGGATGTCCGGATTCCAATGAATAAGAGCGTTTCCCTATGATGTCAGCAGAATAGTGAACATAGGCTTTTTCGACGGGGTCATAGCCTTTCATCCAAACGGTTCCGGATACAAAGTTGGAATGTATTCGAAGATCCATTCCTCCGGCTTGCGCGTTCACCCGAGTCGGCAGGGCCATTTTTTCCGCCAAACGAACCCGCTCATCTTCATGCTGGGTCCAGAAGTTCCGGTCTTGCAGTAAAACCGGGCTGAGGAAATAGAAATGGATGTCAGTTGCTTTGGCAATGTTTCGCCTGATGGAACACGCAACATGATTGGAGATTACCGTCATTTCGGAGTAATCCGAGTTCCAGTAAAAACTGTTTCGGTTGTTCGTCAAAGGGAAGCCCTGAATGGTGATCAAGTATGGATTTTGACTGAATGGAGTGGGTTTCGAGATATTCAAGAGTCCCTGCGCTCCTGAAAAATTTTCGTTCATCACGATCCCGTTCATTTCGATCAAATATTGCCTGGGAAAAGAGGTGGTATCCAACAGGAAGTCCTCGGCATTGGAGGGAGCAGAAAAAAATCCCTGGATCATCAGTACCCATAGCCCGATTTGAAAGAGTCTCACAATTGTTTTTCTCATGGAATTTTCCATCTTTTTTTCATGAGGCCCGCGGAATGATCCGAATCATGTTTCCAGCCTGCGAAACGATCAACAATTATCCGTTTTTATTATTTCAGTTCGATGTCGGTTTGTTCATAAACCAGGGCCTGGCTGTTTCCAGTTGAGCCGCCAGTCGAAACAGGGTGGTCTCGTCTCCGAAGGGCGCGATGAATTGCACCCCTACCGGCAGTTGACCATCGGTCCAATGCAGGGGAACACTCATTGCCGGCTGACCGGTAAAATTGGCAATCTGGGTGAAGGGAAACTTGGAAATCCCCTCCATTGCCATTTTGTCCGTCAAACCCGACCAGATCAATGGTTTCCCGGAGCCGAAGGCATGAATGATTTTCATGAGTGCCTGTTCGATTCGATTCGGTTTGAGCTCGCCGATTTCAGGAGGGGGAATTGCGGCAGTGGGAGTTAAAAACAGGTCATATCGGGTATGGAATAGCCCCATGGATCGGGCGACGTCATTCCAGAACCGTTTGGCAGATACAAAATCTTCGGCGGAAATGGTATTGCCCAGAAGTCCGAACGTCCAGGTTATGGCCTCGAGATCCGAAGGTTTAATCCGGATTCCCATCGTGGTTTCGATGTATCGAATTTCTGCAGCCACTTCTCCCATGTATAATGTGAAATAACTGTCGGCAAGTTTCCTCCCATCGATATCCGGGCGATCCTCGTCCACCTGGTGACCCATCTCCAGAAGCAACTTGGCGGTTTCATACACCGCTTTCTGGCATTCCGGATGAACCGGACCGTGGACAGGGGATTGGGTGGAAAAAGCGATCTTCAATTTCCGGGGGAGGGATTCAATTTCCTGAAGATAGGGAAGTGCAGGAGGGGGGATAACATAGGGCGCACCAATATCAGCTCCTTGGATGCAGTCCAAGATAGCGGCACTGTCCCGTACCGTGCGGGTGATGACATGTTCTACCACCATGCCTTGCCAGATTTCTCCATGGTTTGGCCCCGTGGGAGTCCTTCCCCGGGTTGGCTTCAAACCGAACAGACCGCAGGAAGATGCGGGAATACGGATGGATCCCCCTCCGTCTCCCCCGGAAGCCAGTGGAACCATCCCGGCGGCCACGGCGGCGGCAGAACCGCCGCTGGAACCACCGGCGGAATGGTTCCGATTCCAGGGGTTTCGGGTCGGACCGTGCAATTCTGGTTCGGTATAGGGTAGCAGGCCAAATTCCGGGCAATTGGTTTTTCCCAGAATCACCAGGCCCGCTTTCCGGTATCGTTTCACAATCTCGGAATCGGCATTGGGGATGAAGTTTTTCAGGACTCGTGAACCAGAGGTCAACGGAACCCCTGCCACCTCACTGATCAAGTCTTTAAGCAGGAAAGGAACCCCTCCGAATAATCCGTCCGGGGGAAGGTGATTCAGATTGTTTCGTGCGAGGTCAAACATGGTGTGAATGACGGCGTTTATTGCGGGATTTTCTTTTTCGATCCGGCGGATTGCCTCTTCCAGAACTTCTACCGCTGTAACCTGTCTGGCTCTAATCAACTGCGCCAGGCCAATCCCGTCGTAATTGGTGTATTCCGGAAATTCGCTCATTGTGAACGCTCCTTGGTTCCTGTCCCTAATAATTTTTCACCCTGTTGACAAGAAAGGATAATTGGGCAACATCACGATCAATTCGCTATCATGGCCCATGCATATGGTCAAGAACAAAGAAGATCGACGGTGTCGAGCATTGGTATCCGGTTGATTTTCTTCAGTAGGTATTAATGGCGCGCCCGGAGGGACACGAACCCCCGGCCTACGGATTCAAAATCCTAAGGGGCTGGAAATAAAAATTTCATCTGTTTTTGGTGGACTGATCGTATAATTCCACTCTACATGAAAGTCGTTTTTCTCCATGGTCAGAGGTTTATTTCACGATCAGTCTATTATTCCAAAAAAATATTCATTTGAATCAAAAGCGGCCTGAATTTTAAGGCCGGCCTTGGTTGTTGAATTCGCTATCAAGTTCCCCATTACTTCATGACTTGTCAGGGGACGTCCTCTCCAGTTTTTGATAATAAAAGAAAACTTTCGGTGTTCAATTTTATTCCATTTGCTCTTTCCAGGCGAGAATGACATACAGGTACCGATAGCCCGTTTGATCAGCAAATCTTTGTAACTCGTATTCCCACAAGAGATTCTGCAAACCGTTGCCCCCTTCTGTCAGCCAGGTTCGGAAAAAACACTCAAACGATTGGCGGAATGGGTGCCGTCATCCCAATGGAGACAACAATCGGCACCTTGGACCGGCTTCTTGGGTGTTGAAAGTTCCTGTTCGGGAATATTTCGGTTTACAAATTAATTTTTCGTGATATTATTCCCGAACGGTAACAAATTGATTGCGAGATAATGATGACATACGAAAATTTCCCGAGCGGGACGATATCATCCGTCGAAGATATCGGAAATGCGGTTCGGAACAAGCGAAAGGCAGACGGATTGACGCAGGCCGACGCAGCCGCCCTCTGCGGTGTGGGCGTCCGGTTCATCGGAGATCTCGAGCGGGGGAAAAAAACCGCGCAGATCGGCAAAATTCTCAAAATACTGCGCGGGCTCGGATTAAACCTGCAAATTGCTCCGAAAGGAGTAAGAGGCTGATGTCCTTCCTTTCCGTTTATCTGTGCAACGAATATGTCGGCCTGTTGTCATGCGACAAACAGGGGCGATTTTCGTTTCAGTATGACCCGCAATGGATTTCCAGAAAAGATGTCCCACCCCTTTCCGTTTCGCTTCCACTCCAAGAACAGCCCTACCTTGATGAAAAGGCGCGCCCTTTTTTTACCAACCTTCTGCCGGAATCTTTCCTTAGAGAAGCTGTTGCCAAAAAATTGGGCATTTCGTTTCGAAATGATTTCGGGCTGCTCGAAGCGCTTGGAGGCGAATGCGCCGGAGCGGTCACCATTCTGCCGCAAAATTCGAGATTGGAGAAGATAGGGGAATACCGCGAGCTTTCCTCCGATGAGTTTCATGCGCTCATCCGGGAGCTTCCCCAAAGGCCTCTTCTTGCCGGTGAAGAAGGCATCCGGTTGTCGCTGGCCGGCGCCCAAAACAAGCTCCCGATTTACCTTGATGGAGAAAGGGTTTTCTTGCCGACTGGTGCTTCTCCCAGTTCCCATATTGTAAAAACCGGTATCGCCGGATTCGAACAAAGCGTACACAACGAAGCATTTTGTATGACCCTTGCCGAAAAAGTCGGCTTGCATGTACCCCGTGTCCGGGTGCTTACAATTCCGGAACCGATTTATGTGGTGGACCGCTATGACCGCAGCCGGGATGAGAACGGGACATTGTGCCGTCTCCACCAAGAGGACTTCTGCCAGGCTTTGGGTATCACGGCGGAGAACAAATACGAATCCGAGGGAGGGCCATCACTGGCGGATTGCTTTACCGTTCTCGATCGATTTTCAACCAGCCCCGCTTTGGATAAAAAATCGCTGCTTGAATGGGTTGTGTTCAATTACTTGATTCACAATGCCGATGCTCATGCCAAAAATATATCTCTTACATTAAGTACCGGCGAGATCAGGCTCGCGCCGTTTTATGACCTGATGTGTACAGGCGTTTATGAAGGATTGAATAAAAAATTCGCGATGAAAATCGGCAAAGAAAATCGGTCCCAATGGATTCAACCCCGCCACTGGGAAAGAATGGCCGGTGAAATCGGCATCGGCGCCAAATTCGTATTGAAAACACTAAATGAAATGACTGACCGGGTCCGTAAAGCAGCCGAAGTAGCGGGTACGAAAAAGCGAGACATCTGGAAAAGCTCATCTATCATTGAAAGAATCATTGGTGTAATCAAGGTGCAAGCGAAACGAACCACGCTATAGCGTCGTCAAGCCGACTCTTAGGATTGAAATACTGTAACGCCTTATCCCGCCAAGTGTACAAAATAATGTATCGGTACCCCGCAGCCATACCCCGCCCCAAAAACTAAAATAATACCCGGCCTACCCCGCGAGGAATTTCCGTCTTTAATGATTTTCTGGGATATGGTATTGTAATTGACAGTACAGAGGTCGGCGTTCAAGATGAGATAAAAGCCCTAAACTTGCGCTTTTGGGCTTTTAAGGTGAACTCCGTTTGGATTCCGGCCGGAAGTTCGGGATCAGAATAATTCAAACACCGGCAATTCTGCGACCCATCCAAAGAGCAACCTTGGCAGATGCTTCGTCGGTTGGGAAAAATCACCCCCAAAACAGAAAATGGGTTACGGCAATTACCGTAACCCATTGTTTTTATGGCGCGCCCGGAGGGACTCGAACCCCCGGCCTACGGATTCGAAGTCCGGCGCTCTATCCAGCTGAGCTACAGGCGCGTTTGGAATAAAAGAAAAGGGGGGAGGGTGAGTGAAGGGGCTTGAACCCTCGACAACCGGGGCCACAACCCGGTGCTCTGCCAACTGAGCTACACCCACCACATCTGAAGAAAATATAGCAAATTGCAACCCTATATTCAAGTGAATTCAGAATTGCCGGAAGTCCCATGTTGGTTGGCGCGCCCGGAGGGATTCGAACCCCCGACCTACGGATTCGTAGTCCGGCGCTCTATCCATCTGAGCTACGGGCGCAGTCACCAATAGAGTCTCCAAAACTCTCTATTTATATTTGATCCTATGCATGTTGTCAATCATTAGTTTTTCCTTGCCCAGTCCAACACCGCTCTGTCTTTTTCATTTCAGAAATAGAACGAACACTCGCTGTGGAACAGGCTATTCCAACCGACTATGGATTGTACGTCCATCCGAAATCATTGTGATACACCATCAGTTTTGTCATTCCACCGTCTACGGTGATGTTTTGTCCCGTGATGAAACCGCTGTTTGAATCACAAAGAAACATGACGGCATGGACAATATCCGACGGTGTCCCAACACGACCCACGGGGTGTTGTGATTTGTTGGGGCCTTCGGATTGTACCTCGGTAGTCTCAATCCATCCCGGAGAAATGGAATTTACCCTCACTTTTCCGGATAAGGTAATTGCCATGGCATGGGTCAATGCGGAGATACCTCCTTTGGCCGCCGTATAGCTCTCCGTGTCGGGTTGGCTCATCAGATATCGGGTTGAGGAAATATTGACGATGCTTGCGTGGGGAGCGAAGTGTTCCTGAAAAAGCCGTGTCAGAAGAAACGGCGCGGTGATCCCAACGCGCAACACGTAATTGAAATCCTCTGCAGAACATGTTCTCAGACCACCCCGGGAAAGGCAGGCGTTGTTGATCAGAAAATCCACCTTTCCATAGTCTGCGATAACCTTGGATGCGAATTTTTGTAAAACGGGTTCGTCAGCGATGTCTCCCACGAAGTAGGGGTTGTCCAGCAAATCGATGGTACATACTGATGCGCCTTGGGCGCGAAACGCCTGGCAGATCGCCTTGCCGATTCCCCGAGCCCCACCGGTTACCACGGCGACTTTGGATGGTGACATGAATACCTCCTTTGTTTACGGGCGGCCGGTTGGGTACCGGTGCCGTGATTTGGCGGATATCCCGCCTGACAAACGGTCTTTTCCTCCACCTGGAATGGAGAAACGCGCCGCAACCGCTAGAAAAACAGGATCTTGACGGATTTCTCCAGCATCAATTTTTTTGACAAGCATGTCAACTTTATCGTAGAGTTTCTTTTATTGAATGGATGTCATAAGAATCTTAGATTCTATCCGTATTCTGAAGGATCGGCTGGCTCAAAAATACTGGTTGAAAACTTAAGAAAGATAGAGAACCGCGAACCATTGAAATATGTAATAAAAGCCAGTAAGGAGCAGAATTGATTCAATTGACGAACGCAGTGTATCAGCAATTTTCTGAGACAACATCCTGGATATTTCTCCTTTTATGGAAGCCAAATCAAGAGAATGGTTGATTGGTGAAATCAACCGCATGCAGAGGGAAATTGCCGAGTTGGATGGCAAAATTCTTGGCAATGGGAAAGAGATTTACGAAAATAAGGCCTTGCTGCAGGCTGTCATCGAGGGTTTCGAGGGGTATATTTATGTGGCATCCTCGGATTATCACATCGAATTTCTCAATCATTCACTGAGGCAGGTCATCGGCAGAGATGCCATAAATGAAATCTGTTTTGAGGTGATCCACGGTCGGACTTCCCCCTGCTCGTTTTGCATGATGGACCGAATCCAGGAGGGGGAAATGAGGCGATTTGAGGCCAATTATCCGCGAAACAACCGCTGGTACTCCTGTGCCAACTCTCCCATCTGTCACATGGATGGCCGGATTTCGTTGCTGGCAATGATCACGGATATTCATGAACGGAAGCTGACGGAATTGCCGCCAAAGAACGAGAACTCAGTCTTCAGAAGGAGAACTTCACGCTTCTCTCTCGGATCCGTGGACGACATCAGTTCGGCAGGATTGTTGGTAAAAGCCTGCCGATTCAAAAAATTTTCGAGCTGATTGCCAGCACCGCGGCCACTGATGCAACAGCAATCATTTACGGCGAACCCGGAACAGGTAAGGAACTGGT
>CAZTKB010000138.1:0-9013 GCA_964614125.1 uncultured Desulfobacterales bacterium
CTTAGGGCTGAGGTGTCACTCTGGGCACCGATCAAACCCCTGTCCCTTTCACTCCCTCCCCCCTGGCGGGGGAGGGTTGGGGTGGGGGGGCATAGACGCCCCGGAAATCGTCAGCCTTCTATAGATAGCCCCCACGACTGCTTCCGGATCTTTCAAAACATCGTTGTCCCAAAAACGCATCACCTCAAAACCATTGGATTGTAGCCACGTCGTTCTAACTTTGTCATAGGTTTCACGGTCTTTGTGCTGTCCGCCATCAACCTCGATGATCAGTCTCTTTTCAAAGCAAACGAAATCGGCAATGTACGGCCCAATCGGCACTTGCTTTCTAAATTTCATCCCCAGAATTTGCCGATTCCGGATCAACTACCAAAGTTTTCTTTCGGAATCTGTCATGTTGCTTCTGAGATTTCTGGCTTTTTCTATGGTCAAGGTTATACCAATACCCCCACCCCGGCTCTCCCCCAACCCGCAACCCATGCCATCCATATATTAATCAAACGGCGTCAGACTGACCATCCCGGATTCCGTTACCAAAACAGTCTGTTCGAACTGCGCCGAAAGGGAACCGTCCGCAGTCACCGCAGTCCATTTGTCCGCCAGAATCCGGAGATGCCGTTTTCCCAAATTGATCATCGGTTCGATGGTGAACACCATCCCGGGAAGGAGGTACAAGCCTTCCCCTCGTTTCCCGTAATGAAGAATCTGAGGGGGTTCATGGAAGGCCAATCCCACTCCATGTCCGACGAACTCCTCGACGACCGAACAGCCCTGGCTTTCCGCGCAGTCCTGAATCGCCCACCCGATATCCCCCGTGGTGTTTCCGGGCATCACCATGGACATCCCGGCCGCCAGACATTCCCTGGCAACCCGCACGATCTTTTGCGCATCTTCTCCCGGAGTTCCCACAAAAAAGGTTTTGTTGGCATCCGCATAGAATCCGTTCAAAATCGGCGTCACATCCACATTCACAATATCTCCATCCGCCAGTTCCCGTTCTCCCGGGATTCCATGGCAGATCACCTCGTTGATGCTGACGCAGACACTTTTGGGAAATCCCCGGTAACGTAACGGAGCCGGAATCGCTCCATGTCCCACCAGATAATCATGAACCAGGGTATTGATCTCTTCCGTTGTCATTCCCGGCCGGATCCGGGATTCCACCAGATCCAGTGCACCCAGCGCAATCAAACCGGATTTTCGGATCCCCTCCACCTCTTCCGGGGTTTTGAAGCGGATCTGGTGTTTCCGCATATATTCCTGGCGCAAGCCGGCTGTCTTGTCTTCTGGCTTCAGCGCGCAGCATTTCTTGTATTTCAGGCCGCTCCCACAGGGGCAGGGGCTGTTCCTTCCGATTTTTCCTGTTTTTTCAAATATTTTCAACAGACTATCTTCTTTCTGGTGTCCGCCTGCGGCGGAGGTTTCCTGCGGTAAACCCTTTTCAGTTTTCCATTCCGGTCGATCAGGTGGAAAGGGTTGCGATCAAGACATCCAGATAAAACCGTGCATGACTGATTGGGGCCGCCATGTTGGCCCGATGGTTGGCCAGAATTCCGCTCAGATCGGCATCCGTGACCACCCACGGTTGAATGTGGGAAGCCCGGTGGCACGATTCAATGGCATGATGCAGCAGTTCCGTTCCATTTCGGTTGGCAAGTGCCGTATGGAAATCTTCCAACACCGCCTCCAGGATCGTATGCAGCGCGCTGGCAATCCCCTTGGCGTAATAAAAATAATCATCCACCCGGAACCAGCTGACCGTCTCTCCGGACGCCTCCTTTTCCTTCACGAGATTCTCGTCGCAACTGCCCAGCAAACTGGCGTAAGCGGCCAACAGGGGAAGCAGGTTGTCCGCACGTGTATAAAAGGAAGCCTCTCCCCGTTTCAGCTTCTCCATATAAATACCCCAGTCGTTCAGGGCGTCTCTGTAGCGGTTTTCGGGTGACGGGAACCAATACCGGTCGGGCTTGGTCATGAACCAGTCCATGGCGTGTTCCAGGTTTTTATCGTATGATTCCACCGATCCGGTTCGTGAAAGGCGTTCCGCCAGGATCACCGCGGTTCGGCGGGTGACTTCCAGAACACCCAATTGGAAATTGTTGACATTGTCCGTAACATTCAGGATGTCGTTCGGCCGCCACCCCCAGAAACGCTCGTCCAGTTCATACCGCAACGGCTTTTGGGCGGCGTCCACAAACGCCACTCCGGGAATTCGTTTCTGGTTGGATGCAGCCTCATGCCCGGCCGAAGACAGATGAACGGAAGCCGGTTTTTCTGTCACGGCCGTGGGGCCGTGGGTGCCTGGGGACGGTGTTTCCACCTGTTTGGGAACCAGAGCCTCGGAAACGGAATGGGTTTTGTCCGGAGCATGGGAAGGCTGATCCGTGGTGGACAGGGTTTTACCGTTTGCACGATCCGGGGTTACCGCTGGAGGGCTGTCTGCGGAAGAGGAAAAAGTTGTTCCGGAATGCGGAGCCGGAGAGGAAGAGGCCACATGAGAATCCTCCATCATCGGCGTATGGGCGGGCGGCGTATTCAAAATACCCATAATCGTGCTGAATAACCATAAAATCGCGACCGCCAGAAGCGTTCCGGCGACAACCCTCCGTGTGACATACGTTTTCAACTTGTCCATACATTCTCCTTCTCAACCGTTCCGCAATTTTCGGATGTCACCAACCCGAATCGTCACATTTTTCGAATCGAAATATTCAATCAAAGGAATCAGGTATTTCCGGCTGATCCCGGTAAGTTCCTTGAACTGCGGGGTGGTGATTTCCCCGTTTTTATTCAGAAATGCCACCAATTCCTGCCGGATCGCGGAAATCGGCCGACTGTGAAAAAACAGATCATCCTTGATCCGAACCATCTGCCCTTCATCCACGAGCAGCATCAATACTTCCTTGGCGCGGCTCGGATCCAGGCTCTCATTCTTGCAGAATTCCTTGAAATAGGGCGGTGTCAGACCGGATTCCAAATAGATCCGAAGAATCTTTTCCCGTATTCCGCTTTGATCGGCCCCCAACGATATCACATGGGTAGCCAGGCGGATAATGTTTTCTTCCAACACGATCTTTTGATTTCGTCCCAGATCGCTGATCAGCAATTGAAACAGGCGCGGGCTGATTTCCCCGGGCAGCCGGGATTTGAGCTCTTCTTTGGACATTCCCGGTTTCAATGGATTGCCCCGATGAAACTGTTCCAGCAATTGGATCATTTCCTGCATCAGACCGTTGAAATGTTCGGAATGCAGATACATCCGGTTTTCCCGGTCCGTCATCAGAATTTCTTTGCGGGACAAAAGGTTCTGTATCCCGGTTTCCAGTTTTTTATCCGGAATACTGGTCATGATCCGCAGCTGGGCGAAGCTGACACCCCGATTTCCGTATTCCCGAACCCGATAGGACACCATTTCTTCCGGCGACATGACCGGAAGGTTGACCAGTCCTTCGACGATATCCGTACGAAACCGCTTGTGCTTGGGCGGAATCGGGTTGAGTACCCCGCCTCCGCCGATGGTCCGAACCGGGGAATAACTGCGGATCACATACCGGTCATCCTTGATCACGGCCACCGGCGTATCCAGCCGAGCCTGGGCCACTACGGTATCGCCAGGCTGCACTTCCTCCCTATCCAGCAGGATAAGATTTCCCAGGATTTCGCTGGTTCCGGTGTGAAACCGGATCCGGGTTCTATTTTTGAGTGCGCGCCGGTTGCTGGACAGATAGGAAAAAGATACATCCACCATATACGAAGGAAACAGCGCATTGGGGCTGGACAGGATATCTCCCCGGTTGACAGAGGCTTTGTCAAGACCCTGAAAATTGACGGCTGTCCGCATTCCGGACCGGGCCGTTTCCACACTGCTGTTATGCACTTGGATTCCCCGGACCTTGGAGGTAATCCGGGACGGATACAGCATCACCAGTTCCCCCAGATGCACCTGCCCGGAAATCAGGGTTCCGGTGATGACGGTTCCGAATCCTTTCATCGTGAAAACCCGATCAACAGGAAGGCGGAAAATACTGCTGGGAGAGCGTTCCGGAACATCTCGGCAGACTTCCTCCAGGACTTGAACCATCTCCGGAATTCCGTCACCGGTAGCCGAGGAGACCGGGACGATGGGCGCATTTTCCAGAAAGGTGCCCCGGACGAATTCCCGAATATCCTCCTGGACCAATTCCTTCCACTCTTGATCGACCAGGTCGATTTTGGTCATCACGATCAGACCGTAGCGGATTCCAAGCAGGCTGCAGATCTCCAGATGCTCCCGGGTTTGGGGCATAATACCCTCGTCCGCCGCGATGATCATCAATACGACATCGATCCCGGAAGCACCCGCGACCATGGTTTTGACGAATTTTTCATGGCCCGGAACATCCACGATTCCCACCAACTGGCCATCGGATAGCATCATGGATGCGAATCCCAATTCAATGGTGATGCCGCGGGCCTGCTCTTCCTTGAGACGATCCGTATTGATGCCGGTCATTGCCTTGATCAGGCTGGTTTTGCCATGATCGATATGTCCGGCCGTACCCAAAACAATCTGTTTCACCGTTTTCCGTTATCTCCCTGTATGGAAGGGGCGTAACCCGATCCGATCACTTCCGTTTCCGGCGGAAATATTCCAGCACATAGGCCGTTCCCACCATAAACACCCAAAGCAGAACCGTGTAGCGGAACGGAGCCTCCGGATAAAACATCCGCATCATCAGCACGGCAATTCCGGCCCCCACAACGGCTCGTAGTATCAATGCATATAAATCATTCACGCAAACGGCCCCTTTTTCTCATTTCCACAACCCGCATGGCTTCCAACGGGTTGTCGGTAAAAAATCCATCCACACCCATATCCAGTGCCTGTTCGATGTGGAAAACCCCGTTGACCGTATAGGGGATCACCCGAACCCCGATATCTTGAATCTGCCGGACCTGGTCCGTGGTCAGTTTCCGAAAATCCGGATTCCAGGAATAGGCCCCCAGATCCATCACATACCCGCGGATCTCGGGGTCCAGCCTCCGGTTGCTGAGAACCCCCAGAGCCAGATAGGGATCCATCCGCCGGATCCGAAACAGCACTTCGGTGTGGAAACTGGATACCACCACCGAATCGCCCAAGCCGAATTTTCGTATCAGTTCCAGCACCTGGTTTTCCACCGCGTCTTTTGGGGCGGGATACTCCACGGCAATGGATTTGATTTCGATATTGATACGGCATCGATGGCCCAGTCTCTCCAGCACCTCTTCCAGGGAAGGCACCTTTTCCCCGGCGAATCGTGGATCAAACCACGAGCCGGCATCCAGTTCCCGAATTTCGGAATAGGTTTTCTCCCGTACCCGTCCTGTCCCGTTGGTGGTCCTATCCAGGGCTTCATCGTGAATGACGATCACCTGCCGATCCCGGGTCAAGGCCACATCCAACTCAATCATGGCGATGCCGGAATCCGCCGCGGCCTCAAAAGCCGCCAGGGTGTTTTCCGGATAGTCCGAGCGAATCCCCCGGTGGGCGATGACAATCGGTGTTTCCATGTCATTCAGCCGGAGCGGGTGCTGTAGCCGGCGTGAGTCCGAGTAATTCCCATGGGGAGTCGCTTCCACACAATCCTCCCGGTATGAACCGGCTTTCAGGGATGCACAGGACAGGCATACGGGAACGATGAAAAAAAGCAGTGCAAGCAACCGGTGGAACGAGTTCTTTGCCGAACGGTTATTTCTCGTGAAACCGGTCCTCCGTTCGATCCTGAAGAAACACCTTGCCGTTGATACCGGGAGAGGCGGTCTCGAACCAGCGGATCCCCTGATCCCGGCATTTCGGGCATGCGCCCAACGGGATGTGAATCCCCACAATCCGACAGGTGTGATCCGAAGACGAGTCGATTTTCAAAGCCCCCGCACATTCCGGGCATATCCGGATGGTTTCATGCTGGCTCTCCACGATATTGTCGGTATCATAATACAGATTGCGCTTGCGCTCATCAAATTCTTTCTTACCGACAACCGATTCGGCCAGTTTTTTCCGGTTTCTCCAGTTTTCCATCACCTGCTCCCCGGTTTTCCGGATGTAGGCCGTAATTTCCGGTTTCTGGCGCATCGCATCGGGCTGATAGTTCGGCTCCTTTACCTGGCTGTAATCCAGCCCGGCCATAGCCAGTACGATCCCGACATTGAGATAGGGAAGCGCCCCCTCGATGGAATATCCTCCCTCCAGCACGGCGATATCCGGTTTCAGAAGCGTGGTCAGGCGGGCATATCCCTGGGCCGAAAAATTCATGTTGGTGATGGGATCGGAAAAGTGATTGTCCTGCCCCGCGGAATTGATCACGATGTCCGGCTGGAATTCCTCCAGGATCGGTAAAACCACCTCTTCCACGGCATAGAGGAAACCTTCTTCCGATGTATGAGGAGGAAGGGGATAGTTCAGGGTGTAGCCCACGGCATTGGGTCCTCCCATTTCGTGAGGAAACCCGGATCCGGGATACAACGTCCGCCCATCCTGATGAATGGAAATAAACAACGTATTCGGATCATGCCAGTAAATATCCTGGGTTCCATCGCCGTGATGGCAGTCGGTATCCACGATCGCGACCTTTTTGACACCATAGGCCTGCCGGATATACTCGATCATAATCGCTTCGATGTTGACATTGCAGAACCCGCGGGCACCGTGAACCACCCGCATGGCATGGTGTCCGGGCGGCCTGACCAGGGCGAAACCGCATTCCACTTTTTTGTCCAGAACCGCCATGGCGATGGTCTTGGCCCCGCCGGCACTGATGAAATGAGATTCGGTCATCACGCTCCAGACATCCGGGACACAAAAATGAACCCGCTGCACATCCTTGACCGTCACCAGGTCCGGCTTGAATTCGATTATCCCCTCGATATCCAGCAGTCCTTCCTCAAACACCTGGTCCCGAGTATAGAGCAGCCTTTCCTCCCGCTCCGGATGGGTTGAGCTGATGGCCCAGTCAAATGCGGGGAAAAAAACCAGGCCGGTGGTTCGTTGGGCTGTCAGCATGTCTTTATTCTCCCGACAGGATGTTGGCAATGGTGTCGTATTCGCTGATCAGGCCGGGTTTGATCTGCACCGTCACCCGGATATTCCTGCCGATCGTGTAAAACCCCCGGACCATGTTGAACTGTTGGTCCTCGATCACTTCCATCTCCAGTTCTTTTTCCGATGCCCCCAAACGAATCGCCTTTTCCCGCAACAGATCAAACGCCTTGGAAACAGCCTGATCCCGTCCGAATTCCCGGTCCACCTTCTGGAAAAACATCTCTTCCGGCGCCGTCGCGACCCCCTGCTGCGTATCGGCGAACAACATGACCTCGCTGGTAACCCGGGCCAGCGCGGCCCCGACGGCATTGGCCACCTCCCATTTCGGAACCACGCCAATCTGGATCCCGGATATCTTTTCCAAATGCCCGGCCATGCAGGGTGCCGGACCGCCCAGGATCAACGCTTTTTTCGGATTGACTTTGTATCCCTCCAGCAATTCGTGGATGGTGTAGACCGGCTTCTGGTTGATCCGCTCCACCAGGGCCGCCGCTTCATCCATGATCATCCGGCAGGTAAGGTCAAATACCTGAAATGCGGCCTGTTCCACGGGACACATCAACTGCCGTCCGATTTCCTGAAATCCGGAAATGGCTTTTTCATGGGATCCCCCTTTCATGCATCCCAGAATCCGCATGGCATCGATCGGAGTCGGGCAAGGGCCACCGAACGCCAGCGCCGGCCCGACCCGGTCCGGTCCGATCCGGATTTGGCCGTCTTCCACCCGCACCGCGCTGTCGCCCCCCACGGGAATCGAAACCGTCTCCACCGCCCGAATCAGCGTCTTGTATTCGCCCATGGTGATGCCGGCCGGATTCAGCAGAGGAGCCCGGTCGACGAGGACCGCAATATCTGTGGTGGTTCCACCGATATCCATGACCAGGGTATCCTCCTGGTCGAAAGCGAAGGCCAGGGAGCCCATGACGCTGGCAGCCGGCCCACTGAGGATGGTTTGTGCGGGATGCTCCACGGATGCCGAAAACACCATGGTTCCGCCATCCGGTTTCATGATATGGATGGGAATACGTATCCCCTTTTTTTGCAGCGAATCCTGCACCGCTTCAAAAAACTGCTTGTGGATGGGATACACCGCGGCATTCAGATAGGTGGTCGCGATTCTTCTCGGGAAATTCAGGTTGCCGGAGACTCGGTGCCCGAGAAATATTTTATCGAAGGACGGCTGCAGCATTTCGTAAATCTGCGATTCATGCTGCGGGTTTCTCGTGGAGAACTTGCCCACGACCCCGATGTGCCGAATCCCCTCTTTCTGGAAAAATTGGGAAATTTCCTGTATTTCCTTGGTTTCGATCGGGGCGATTTCACGTCCTCGGTGATCGATCGCTCCGGAAACACAGAAATAATCGGGATTGGTTCGAAAGCATGCCGGGTCAACTCCGGGACCGGCAGATACAATCATTCCGACCCGGGGCGTTTTCCCCTGGGCAATCGCATTGGTGGTCAGGGTGGTACTCAGAACGACCCGGTGGATTTGTTGCAGTTCCAGCCGATCCACAATCTGGTCAAGGCCGGACAAAACCGTATGGAACAAATTTCCGTGGTCGGTCGGAACTTTGATAGCCCGCTCGATCCCGTCGTTGCTGAGCAAAACCACGTCGGTATAGGTGCCGCCGACATCAAGTCCTATGATCATGGTATTTCCCGGAACAAGAGCAACTGGTTACATGAATGCCATCCAAGGACATACGATAATTTACGGATTTCTCCCTGCAGTACCCATAATCCATATCCCCTGTCATTGTCAATAATAGGAAGACCGTCGGAGGAGATACAAAGCCCGACATCCCAAAAAACCGAATTAATGGATTGACATTTTCCTCGAATGTGGTAAAAAACGAAGTCGCTTTGAAATTTTGAAAGGGCCGTTAGCTCAACTAGGCAGAGCACCTGACTCTTAATCAGTAGGTTCCGCGTTCGATTCGCGGACGGCCCACC
>CAZTKB010000139.1:0-9005 GCA_964614125.1 uncultured Desulfobacterales bacterium
CGGGCCGTTTTGCTACGCTATCGCGCACCGCACGCCAGGTCCCACCGTTCCGGTTGGGGAAAACGGAAAAATCGGGTCGAGGATGCAGTACTTTTCCGGATCCCTGCAGGAAAACCGAAAATCATTGACAATGACTCCAGCTATGTTATCAGAAAAGATTGTATCCATTATTCCAACCCGGTTGATCAACCTCATTATAGCCATAGGAGAAAACACATGGACAAGAAAGTAACCGTTGTCGGAGCAGGGAACGTTGGTGCCACCGCGGCGCAGCGCCTGAGCGAGAAAGAACTTTGTGATGTGGTGCTGATCGATATCATCGAAGGCGTTCCACAAGGGAAGGCCCTGGATCTGGCGGAAGCCGCACCCATCGAAAAGCATGACAGCCACTTGGTCGGCGCCAACAGCTACGAAGCGTCCGCGAACTCTGATATCGTCATCATCACCGCGGGGATTCCCCGGAAGCCTGGAATGAGCCGTGATGATCTTATTGGAACCAACGCAGGTATCGTTCGGAATGTCACCAAGGAAGTCGCGAAATATTCCCCCAACGCGATTCTCATCATTGTCAGCAACCCATTGGATGCCATGTGCCATGTGGCATACGAAGCCAGCGGATTCCCCAAAAATCGAGTGATCGGCATGGCCGGTGTGCTGGATTCTGCGCGTTTCCGGGCCTTCATTGCCATGGAACTCAATGTTTCCGTAGAAAGCACCCATGCATTCGTTCTGGGTGGCCATGGAGACACCATGGTTCCGCTTCCGCGCTATTCCACGGTCGCGGGGATCCCAATCACTGAATTGATGAGCCCCGAGCGAATCGATGCCCTTGTCAAACGGACAGCATCCGGTGGAGCGGAAATCGTCAGCCTTCTGAAAACCGGAAGCGCCTATTATGCGCCCGCATCCGCGGCCGTGGAGATGGCGGAGTCCATTTTAAAGGACAAAAAGAAAATTCTGCCCTGCGCCGCATTGCTGCAAGGGGAATACGGATTTCAGGATCTATTCATCGGCGTTCCGGTGAAACTGGGTAGAAACGGTGTGGAACAAGTGATTGAAATTAAACTCTTGGATGCGGAAATGGCGGCCTTGAAAAATTCAGCCGCAGCCGTGGAAGAACTGAAAGATGTGCTGAAAAAACTGGGCTGATCGCTTTGACCCATCCGAAACCATCCATTCCGGCGGCATCGATATAGGGATTCTGTATCGGTGCCGTTTCCGCAACCATCATGGGAGCGCTTCCTGAACCGCCTGTGCCGCTTTTCGGTTCATACCCGGGATGTTGGCGATCTCTTCCAGAGTGGCCGACCGGATAGACCGAATACTGTCGAAATAGGTCAATAGAGCCTTCTTGCGACGGGCTCCAATTCCGGGAACGCCATCCAGCACCGACCGGAGGGAGGAAACACGCTTTTTTCCCCGGTGAAACAAAACGGCCGTTCGGTGCGCCTCATCCCGAATCCGCATCAGAAGAAACAGGACCTCCCGATCCTGATCCAAGTTCACCGGGTTTGACCGACCAGGCCGAAACACCCGGTCCTCGAATTCTCCCCGTTTTTCATCTTTCTTGGCCAGAGCCGCCAAATCGATTTCCTGGTTCAGGCCCAATTCCCGAAGGACCTGAGCGGCGATATTCAATTGCCCCTTGCCCCCGTCCACCAACAGGAGATCAGGCATCGGGTGGGATTTTTCCCCTTTGCCGTAGCGACGTTTCAAGGCTTCGGACATGAATGCATAATCATCCGCCCCATCGAAGTGCCGGAGAGAAAACCGCCGGTATTGGGATGGAGAAGGCCTGCCGTCCATAAACACTACCAGACTGGATACCGGAGAATCTCCCTGAAAATGGGAGTTATCAAAACATTCAATACGTCTGGGCAGCCTCTCCAGGCCCAACCGTTTCTGTAATCGAAGAAGAAGCCTCTCCTCGTGGGCACGGCTATTCAACAGCGTCTGCAACTCGCTCTCTGCATTCCGACGGGCGAGTTCCAGAAGCTGGGTTAAAACCCCCTTGCGAGGTCTCCGAATCACCACACGCCCCCCCCGGATTTCCCGAAGGCGTTCCCGAATGCCACGAAGTTCTTCGGGAAGCACCGGGGTCAGGATTTCTTCCGGAACCTCGTGAACGGTTTCGTAATACTGGATCAAGAAGCTTCCCACCAGCTCCGAATCCCCCGCAACCGTTTCTCCCACCGGATAGTGGCGGGTCGCCACCAGATGGCCGCAACGAACCGAAATGACCGTCAGCATGCGCCTGCCCTCGGCTTCCACCATTCCGATACCATCACGATCCATAAAATCCGTGGTTACCACCACCTGCTGTTCCACGGTTTTTTGAAGGGCAAACATCTTGTCTCGCAACACGGCAGCCAACTCAAAATTCCGGTCTCGGGCCGCCGCCAACATTTGTTGTTCGGTTTGTCGAATCAACTCCGGGGCCCTTCCCTTCAGAAACAACACAACTTCCCGAACCATGGCGCGGTACTCCTCCGGGTCCACGGGCAGGCAACACGGCGCCAGGCATACCCCGATCTGGTGGTTCAGGCAGGGCCGGGAACGATTGGAGAAAGCTCTGTCCCGGCATTTTCGGAGAAGAAAAGTCTTGTTGATGACTTTCAGTGTCTGGTACACGGCCGTAGGAGACGTAAAAGGACCGAAATACATCGCACCGTCCCGTGCGATTTTTCGAACGACTGTCAGATGGGGATAGGCACTGTGAATATCGAGCCGAAGGGAAGGATACCGCTTGTCGTCTTTCAAAATGATATTATAGCGAGGACGGTGTTTTTTGATCAGGTTGGATTCGAGGATCAGAGCCTCATTTTCCGTGGAAGTCAGGATGAATTCAATAACCTCGATTTTGCGGACCAGAACCCGTGTCTTGATGTCCGCATGTGACAGCCGATTAAAATAGGATGCCAGTCGCTTTTTCAGGTTAGCGGCTTTTCCGACATAAATAACGGTTCCCTCGGCATCCTTCATCAGATAGACACCGGGACGAGTTGGAGCAAGAGCCAGCAACTCCGTAAATTTTTCCGCCGGATCCGTATCGTCGTCCGCAATATTCTCCGGAAATCGATCTACGATATCCATCCCATCAAAACCGTCGAGTCAGCCCCACGTGCAAACCGAAATCCGGGCTGTTGCTGTACACAATGATATTTTCCAGGATCGCGGCCTCCAGCAGGGTCTGGGAGGCAACCCGCCATTTGACACCCAACATCACCTCGTGAGAAGGATCCGAAAATGCGTCGATGTGTTTCGCCTGTCCTTCCGTAACCATGTATTGAAAAACCAGGGAACCATTGGGGGACAGCAGGTATTCCACTCCGAGAAGACCGGAAACCGCGGAGGAAGTCAGCTCGATATTGCCGAACCGATCTGCCCCATACCAGAAAACACCGGTTTCCATGAAAAGGTACCAATCACCCAGCTTTTTGGCAAATGAGATCGCCCCCCCCAGATCGATCGGAAAGTCCCGTTCCATATAGCGGCTCCCATCCACATCCCATCGGGCCGTCAAAGAATAACCGAAAGAGGGCTTCCAAGTCCCCCCGGGAGAAAGAGTCTGCCGCCATACCGCGGCCAGACTCTGGGAATAGATTCCGCTTTCATTTTGAATATGAACATCCCCGGAACCCGGCCCATCCATATCGATGCCGACCTCCCCGTATGGTACCGCATCTCGCCCATCTGAATCGAAGCCGGTGGCATGGTGGAAACCATCCACGATCCCATCCAGAACTCCGCCGAAAACCGCCCGATTGTCGTAATGCAGTTCGATACGGACGTTGGGTATCCATGCATAGGCAATGGATAGACGTGTATTGAGAGACTCATAATCGAGCCGATAGACTTGATCCCCGTTGATCCAGGTATTGGCCGCAGTAACCCCGGCATACAGCTCATAGGCTCCGGTAGGTAGTTTCGGAGAAGTTCCGGGGATCAACCCGGCGCGTATGGACGGAATCGGGGATTGGGGGGAAACAGGAAACGCGCCGTAACCCACCTGGGACCATTCGGAAACTCCGTAGGCCACCGGAGAAACGGCCGAATGATCCGACCCGCCAACTGCAGACCCAGCCGAAGCCCCTGCTCCGTGTCCCATCGGAACGGCCAAGCACAACAACATAACCATCCAATCGAAAATCCGCGAAAACCGCCTCCATCGACCGTTTCGACCGATATTTCCCTCCCAAGTGATTCTCCAAAAGGCTGCGCCCGAATGTTTCATCCTGGCATCCTTGACAAAAAAAATTTTATGCTTACCATATTTATATAATTTTAACTATTTGATATATAAGATATATTTTTAGAGCGTACAAGCGACTGGATTTTTCATCCCCATTCATTTCATGAGAAGGAGGTCTGTTATGGCGGTGGTAAGATGGCAACCCTATGGTGCAGTTGCATCGCTCCAGGACAGCATTAACCGTCTTTTCAATGATGCGTTTGCCCGTACCGGAGCGGATGAAGATTTTACTTTGAGCGCATGGAAACCTCTGGTGGATATTTTTGACAAGGATGACGCCATTGTCATTCATGCGGAACTTCCCGGTGTCAGGAAAGAGGATGTCAGTATTGAATTGAAGGAAAATATACTGACATTGAAAGGAGAACGCTGCGAGACCAAGGAAGTCAAGGAGGATAAATTCTATCGCAAAGAAAGGACTTTCGGATCCTTTCACCGGGCATTCACATTGCCGACGGCCATCAATCCGGATTTGATCAAGGCCACTTTCAAAGACGGCGTCCTGGAAATCGAAATCCCCAAGCCCGAAGAAAAAAAACCCAAGCAGATCCAAATCGATATCGAATAATCGGTACCGGTACCTAGCCGGCAGCCCCCCGCTTCCATCGAAAGTGAGGGGGCTATTCATCCCAGCCTTTCCAGTGCCAGCAGGCTGACATCGTCCTGAACCGGAAGGTTTTCCCCAAAAATCATCATATTTCGATAAATGGTGCTCAGTAGTTCGTCAATCGGCTTATCGGCCCCCTTCTGAATGTTCGCGACCAATCTCTCCATGCCGAAAAACTCATTTTCACGATTCTGGTATTCCGTCACCCCGTCCGTATAAAAAATAACCCGGTCACCCGGATCCATCTCTTTCTCCTCCTGCTCAAAGGGAACCATTCCCTCCAGTCCAATGATCGGTCCCCCCACATTCAGTTTTTCCATCCGTCCGTCTTTTCGGGCCAGCAAGGCGGGAACGTGTCCCGCGTTACCGTAAACCATTCGGCCGGTCGGGAGGTGAAGAACCCCATAAATGATCGTGAAAAACTTATCGAAACGTTCGACAGGATATTCCATATCCAAGGCGGTAAGCACCTCCCGGGGCGGAATGATCTCCCGGTACGGCGGAGTATCGATAGTTCTCAGAACGATCTGACTGGAATGAGGCTGAAAAATCTGGGACACCGATACCGTTACCATCGCGGCCGGAACGCCATGGCCGCTTACGTCCACCATGTACAGGCCCATGGATTCGTCATCCAAGGGAAATACGTTGAAAATATCTCCACCGATGGCATGAGATGGAATGAAGTACCAGGCTATTCGGTAGTTTTTCAACGCGGGAAATGTTTTTGGAAGAAGACTTTGTTGGATTCCTGCCGCAGCTTTCAAATCATCATCCAGGCGGCTTTGTCTCCTGGCCAGTTCCTGGTTGATTTCCACCAATCGTTTTTGGACTTCTCCGTATTTCTCGATCAGGTTGGTCAGCAGACGGTTTTTGGAATCGCTGTCCACTGCTTTCGCGCGGTACTCCAATGATTCCCGTCGCAAAGCGAAAAAATAATCCCGCCAATGGGTGAAGTCCTCTGCAGAATATACCATGTCTTTGGTCTTCATGAACTGCAGGAAACCTTCCCGTCCGTTTTTAGAATTCCATCGATTCCGACTCCGTCCAACGCCAGGAGCTTTTCGGTGATCAGCCGAATATCCTGAGAATGAATGATCACGCTGCCATGTTGCGGCGCGATAACCCGGGCCGGGATCTGCTGGATTTTATCCACGGCATACATCAGCGCCTTGTTGGATGTCATGATCTGCCGATGGAACCGCAAAATTTCTTCCATCGGACATTCAGACATTTCCAACGGACAATGGTCGGCCTCTACACACCTGTGGCATTCCGGCTGGAAAGACAGAAACAACTCCCAGCCCGACCCATAACTCCCAAAAAGGTCGCTGGTAAACAACACACCGGTTTGGTGGTCATACGTGATAAAGCTGCCAGCGGAATGCGCAAAGGGAGTGGGAATGAATTCCAGTGTTCTGCCGGAACGAAAATGGAATCGGTATTGAAGGGATTCGATGGATACAGTGCTGGATGAGACACCGTAGTGCCGGATAAACATGCTGTTTTCCTGCGCAGACAAAATCCGGAGATCCATTCTGCCGATGATATCCTCAAAACTCGGTAAACCCCCGCACAAATCCGGATCATAATGCTGGCAGATCATCGCCACGATAGAAGAAGCCCGAATTCCGGCCTCCAGGATTTTGGTCATGACGGTCGGGAAATCGGGTCGGCTGCCTCCATCGATCACCACTGCTTCATCCCCGTCCACAATCAGATAGGGGTTGCAGTGCAACCCGGATTCCTGATCATAAAATCCTACCCAGAAGATATCGGCCGCAATCCGAATCGGACGGGAATAATCCAGGTTCATGTCAAAAAGGCTTTTCATGGTGTCGCCCACACGTCTCTCGTAGGGAGAAGAAGACACTAACGTCGGTTTTCTTGCCGCGCCGGCCTATTCTTCGTTTTGGCCGTCGGCCAATTCCATGAGATACCGGCCGTAATCGTTTTTTACCATATCCGCGGCAAGCGCTTTGACATCCTCCCGGGTAATATAGCCCTGTCGATACGCGATTTCCTCGATACAGCTGATCTTAAGGCCCTGCCGGTCCTGTATTGCTTCCACAAAACTGGCGGCCTGCTGCAATGCTTCATGGGTTCCGGTATCCAGCCAGGCGAATCCTCGGCCCAACAACTCAACCCGCAGTTTCCCCATTTTCAGATACGCCATGTTTACATCCGTAATCTCCAATTCCCCACGTGCAGACGGTTTAAGGTTTTCCGCGATCTCAATTACCTGGTTGTCATAGATATACAGCCCCGGAACCGCATAATTGGATTTGGGTTTTTTGGGTTTTTCCTCGATCCCGATGACATTCCCCTGATCATCAAACTCAACCACGCCGTAGCGTTCCGGATCCCGTACCAGATATCCGAATATGAGACCGCCAACGGTCGTTTGAACAGCTCTTTTCAGGATCATCGATAAATGATGGCCATAAAAAATATTATCTCCCAGAATAAGACAGGCCGTATCCGAGCCAAGGAAGTCCTTCCCGATAATAAACGCCTGGGCCAATCCTTCCGGGCGGGGTTGTTGCGCGTAAGAAAAAGACAACCCCAGGTGGGAACCGTCTCCAAACAACCGCTGGAATAAGGGAAGATCTTCCGGGGTTGAAATGATCAGGATTTCTCGGATTCCGGCCAGCATCAGAACCGATAGGGGATAATAGATCATGGGTTTGTCATAGACAGGCAAAAGCTGTTTGCTGACCACCCGGGTGATCGGATAAAGCCGGGTTCCGGAGCCTCCGGCCAGGATGATACCTTTCATGAGATTCGATTCTCCAGAGAAAAATGGGGTTGGGTCTTCGTCGGATCGATCAATATCTGTCGTAACAAAGATCTTTCCAGATTTCGGGGGAGTTCAGACGTTCATCCATGTTCACACCGAAAAACGCCTCAGCCGGCGCAAAAAGCTCCGGATGATTCGCCTGTACGCTGCGGGCTGTATCCAACACGACATGAAACCCCTTTTGGGTCATTCGACCCAGTGGTCTTCGGCATCCCCCCGAAGGAAGCCCCAGCAACGCCATCAGTGTTTTCATGGCCAACGGGTTTCTGGCCCGGCAAACGACGTCGCCATAGGGGGTCTTCTCCGTAGTTTTGACGGTTACCAGATGAAACAGCGGCTGCAACGCCTGATCCAGCGCCATCGCCTCCTCTGTGTTTCCCTGCCCCACCAATCGTACCATACGAACGACCGCACCGGGAACTAGATTGGACAAAACCGAGATCACGCCGGCCGCCCGGATTTCCGGATCGGTCATCATCTTCAGGGTCAGACCGTCGTCTCCGGAAAGAATACAGAAATCGGGCCCGCAACACTCCCGGGTTTTTCGCATGTTATCCAGGTTGCCCGTGGCCTCTTTGACGGTACGAATATTCGAAAATTGGTGGGAAGCAATGGCCAGATCCTCCGGAAGCAATTGGGCGCCGGTCCTTCCGGGAATGACATAGGGTATCACCTCGGTATCCGGAAATGCGCCGGCGATCGGCTCAATATATTCCCTCCGGATTTCCAGGGAACTCGGCCCGTTGTAATACGGGTCCACCAGCAGGAGCCCGTCGACTCCCGCTTGTACAGCATGCCGGGAAGCTTCCAAGGCCTCCGCCGTATAGTTGCTTCCGGTGCCGGCAATGCACATGCATCTCCCACGGGTTCGCTGGGATACGAACTGAACCACTTCGTTGTGTTCTTCCCAGCTGAGAGTGGGACTCTCCCCAGTTGTTCCTACCGCAAGAATGCCGGAGATTCCGTTTTGAATCTGAAAATCGATCAACCGTTCCATTCCTTCGTAATCAACGGATTCACCCCGAAAGGGGGTAATCATGGCAGTATAGCAGCCTGAATTCATAAGCCTCCTTCAATTCTAACAGACGGGTGGGATCGTGGCCACCGGGCGCCCCCTCCCGAAAATACATGGTAATATCCGGTTCGAAAAGCTATCATAATACGCAGGAATTCCAATATCAAAAGAAAATTCACCATTTCGAAAAAACAACCGGGCAGGCGATCGGTAACAAGAGGGGTGGGCCACCTCCGTTTCGACGCTGACATCAACCCACACATACGCCCATGGTGTTGGGGGAGAGCCAGGACCTCCAATTTTTCCCTCCCCCCTGGTGGGGGAGGGTCAG
>CAZTKB010000140.1:0-3463 GCA_964614125.1 uncultured Desulfobacterales bacterium
TGGGCGATAAACACATACACAAGGAAATTGAGGGGGTTCCATAATGCGACCAACAAGTGGAACCGTTTATCCTCCAAGACGATCCAAGGGAACATCCACAGCAGGGCCAGACAACCCAGGGCCAGAATCTGCTTCCATCTGAGCGGCCATCGACGGGAGGCGTATCCGGCCGCGGTCAGCAGAATCAGGGAGAAAATGAAATAAAACAAAGATCTGCCGCCGGACAACACAAATAGGAATGCGGAACGGATGGAATCGGGCCACACCAGGTACAGGTAGCCTTCCATTTTGTACACGGCCAGGGACACGGTTGTCCAGAATAGATACAGATAGGTCAGATGCTCGATTCTCCCCCAGATTCTTCCCTGGGTGGCTTTCCACTTTTCGACCTGAAGAAACAGGGAGACCAGAAAAAACACGGGAACAGCCAAGAGCAGGATATTGAAATTGATCAGATCGGATAGTTCCATCCGGTGCCGGGGATACTCCGTTGGACTGAACAGGGAGGACATTCCAAACAGGCGGATATGCCAGGCCAGCACAAACAACGACATCGAGGCCCGGAGGTAATCGATACCAACCCATCGTGGTTGATCCTCCCCTGCCAAGGGGCTGTCGGTGTACATGCGGGTCTTTTCCAACGGGAATGCCATGGCGGAGGGTTCACCCGTCCCGGTTTTTTTCTGTGTCCGAAATGGCCAGGACACGATAACGGATCGTTTCCAGTTCGTCCGGCTGACAAGGTACCGGCACTCGGTCCAGCATTCCGGCCCAGGTTTGGGGAATCGGCAGGCGCTCGGACTCCCATTGTCGTATCTGCCATCCGGCCTGTCGAAACCACCGATCCCATGTCTTTCTGGTTCCAAACCGGAGATGGCTGACGCAAAAAATGCCGGAAGGCGTTTCATCCCACCTGCCGGCCAGAAGATCTTCGATCACGGACCAGTGCCCGATATTGGGGAATGAGGCTACCAGGAGTCCATCGGGTTGAATATGGCTTCGAATCCGGGTCAGAAATTCCCAGGGATAGGGCAGATGCTCCAGTACATCACCACAAACGATCCGGTCAAAAAGGCAGTCCGGACTGAACGGAAGATCAGAACAGATATCTGCCTGAATTGCCAGATCCATCCGCCGTTGCCCGGCTTTCAAAACAGCCGGATTGATATCCACGCCTACCCATTTGACATCGAATCCCCTCTGCCGGCAATTGGCAGCCATCCGTCCTTCGCCGCATCCGAGTTCCAACACCCTGCCCTTCCAGGAACACATCGAGATGAGATCATCCCGTCGGCCTTCTTCCCGAACGGAGGAGAACGGGTGCAGCCAACCTCCGCAAAAGATACGGATGGGCTGACAGGTTCCCACCCAGTAAGAAGGCAGCTCTTCCAGGGTAAGGTTTTTGGGAACTGCTTCCAGAAGGGATCGGGAAACTACCAGGGTGGTGAAATCGTCCGGATTTCGGGCGGTTTCGGTTTTCCAACCAGGTTCCGCGGCATGGGAAGATGCGATTTCAAGTTGGCGCAGCGTGGCGTAACAGGGAATATCCAACCCGCTTCGCCAGGCAGGGTTCTGACCTCCCAGAGGAACGAAGATGTCGGTGCCGGAGAGATCCTTTTCGACATGCCGAACCCAGTCATTCCAGCAGTCCGGGCTGTACCAGAATTCCGGGTCATAAATCAACCCGATCCAGGGGGAGGTTTCCAGTTCCCGTATCCAGGAACAGATCGGACGTTTTCGCTCCACCATGTACACCCGAAAAGGGGGGGTTCCCATTTGACGGGCCAGGATTTGTTCCGGGGTGGGGCGTTCGGCCGCGTTCTCGTCCATGACCAGATAGAAAGGTATCATATTCACCCTGAATATGCGGGGAGAAGGTCGGAGGACACCCATCGTTCGGGCATTTTTCGAATCCACTCTTCCAGGAAGGCGTAAACCGGCAGAAGAGTTTCCAGGGGGCTGTCGGGGTGCACGGGTTTCGGGGGCAGGCAGATCACACGATATCGTCCGACACCCTCATGGAGGCAGAGAAAACCCCCCACGAGGCTGTTGGTTTTTTTGGCCATATGCCAGGCCCCCACCGGCATGCGGAAGCGGGTCCCCAGGAAAGGGAGAATGACGCTGGTCTTGGATCCGGGGACATCTCCCATCAACGCGACCGTTTCCCCTTTTTCCAAAGCCTGGTAAAAAAAGGGCAGGTTGGTTTCATGGTACTCCATCAGCCCGTTCATCCGGGCCTCCATGTTTCGGTATTTTCGGTGAAAAAACATGCGTACAGCCGGATGGATTCGGGAATCCTCGATGGCCTTGGTGTTGATAACATTGACCTTGAGTCCCTTCATTCCCATCAACACCATTCCCATGCAAAAGCTGTCAAAATGGCATCCGACCATTACGATTCCCTGTCCTGAAGACTGCACCGACAGCATCCGTTCGATTCCCTCGACGACACTTCGGCGGTTGATCTTTTCCATCACCGGCAGGCCGAAGAGGGCTGCCTGCCATTCCTCCCGGGAATTGTGGACGAACCGCATCCGTGTTTTCCGTCTCCAGACAGCTTCTCCGGCATCCGGATCGATCATCTGCATGGCCTGACGGGTTCGTTCCCGGATATATCGAAAACGCAGGGCCATGGAACGCCAGTCATAGTCCGTTCGCGCCATCAGAATACCCCGGAGGGCTGACATTTGCTGCCCGAGCCGCAAGGGCAGCCGGGCCATCGCCGGCAACAGAAAGCGAAAATCAACTGTCTGGATCCAGTGGTCCCGTTTTTCCCAGGAAAGCATGTATCATTCCTTTTCGAATATAGCGGCGGCAGGCTGCAGCTGACGTGCTGTTCCGTTGCAATCTGCCGATATGGGAGCGAATCTCCTCCAAAAGTTTCCAGACGGCGCGGATCCCCCCGAACCGCCAATACCCGACTGTCATATTACGGGCCATGTAATAATAGCGAAACGGTTCATGTTCAATCCACAGGCCTTCCGGGGTCATCCGCTGGATTTTCCCCAAGTTGTGGTGTAATTCCACCCGCCTGTCCCACCATAGGGTAAACCCCTTTTGCCTCATCCGCAAATGGCATTCGTGATCAACGAAATCGATGAAAAAGGATTCATCAAACCCTCCCGTGTCGCACAAGGCACCTACCCGGTATAGGGTTCCGGAACTGATGGAGGTATCCACCATTTGAACCGATCGGGAATCGCTGGGGTCCTCGATCACGGAGGCAAAACCGGTGCCGGTCCAGTTCCATGGATTATGAATCACATCCGGGTATCTGCGGCAACGCACCAGGGGAAATACGGCGCCAAGGGAAGGATTCTCCCGGAAAAGTGCTGTAGCCGAGGCGACCATCCGGGCAGGCATGTTTTCCTCTGGAAGACTGTCCTGATCCAGTACCATCATCCACGGGATATTTCGACGAACTGCCTCCGCCAGTCCCTGATTGAAACCAGCTCCGACACCC
>CAZTKB010000140.1:3563-8992 GCA_964614125.1 uncultured Desulfobacterales bacterium
TCGCTCGATCGTTCGTGAATCACCCGCAAGCCATGTTCATCCACCAGAACGGCCTTGGCCCGAAAGGAACCTTTCAGGAAGGGGAATCGGGGTATGGTGAGAGAAATATCCCGGTGACCGGAAAATTCCATGGGGGGATACCCCTGGCTCTTGGTGGTGCTGGCGAAAACAATCTGACCGTCACTCTGTTCCAGCCCCACTCCCAGGTGCCCGAGAAAACGGTCACCGGTGCAGCGGGTGGTCACATGGATTTGGATCGGGTCAAACTGCTTGATGAAAGCGGTTTCCCGTCCGGTATCCGGAACAAGGAATCGGATATCCTCAACCATTACCTCCGGAAGATTTCCGGTTTGCGGCTGGGGGGCATCCAGAGGCGGTTTTTCCCGTTCTTCCATATATGCCAGGTATTCGGAGATGACTGTCGATGTTTTCCCGGCACCCTGTATCTTTCCCTGATGGAGCCATAGGGTTTTTTCACAGAGTTCGTTGATCAGGAACATGCTGTGGCTGCACACAATGATGGTTTTGCCTTCCTTCCGGAAGCGCATCATCCGTTCCACGCATTTCTGGGAAAATCGCTGATCACCCACCGAAAGTGCTTCGTCCACAATCAATATGTCTGGATCGACGCTGGTGGCAATCGAGAACGCCAACCGGACGTGCATACCGGAAGAGTAGGTTTTGACCGGCCTGTCAATGACATCCTCCAGTTCCGAAAACCGGATGATGGAAGGCAGTCTTTCCCGAATTTCGGCTTCATCCAGTCCCAGAAGGGCGGCATTCAGATGGATGTTGGTGCGACCGGAAAATTCCGGATTAAATCCGGAGCCGAGCTCCAGAAGAGCGGCAATCCGTCCTTTTTTGGATAGGTTACCGGACGAGGGCTGTGTGGTTCCGGCCAGAATTTTAAGCAGGGTAGATTTCCCGGCGCCGTTTTCACCTATGACTCCAAGTGTTTCTCCGAAAGCGACGGAGAAAGAGACGTCGTTTAGGGATTCGACCAACTGATGGCATGGCCTTCGCAAGACGGATTCTTTCAACCTGTCGAACGGCTTGAGGTATACCCGGTAGTGTTTGCTGATATGTTCGGCTTCAATGGCAATCATAAAACGTCCGCAAACGCCGGTCTGGATTTCCGGTAGAAAAGCACGCCGATCAAAAAGGATATCACGGCATATCCGGATGCGTAAGCCAAAAGGCGCAGGGATATGACATGCTGCAGCAAAATTTGATGATACAGTTCGATGAATGAGAACATGGGATTGATTCTCATCAGGGATTGAAGCGGATCGGAGAGCATGGTAACCGGATAGATCACCGGGGTCAGATACATCCAGAGCTGAACCAGGCTTCCGATGACCTGTTGAATATCCCGCACAAAAACACTCAGGCTGGCCAAAAAAATCATGATTCCCAGCGTAAATACCATGAAAACTCCGGTGACTACGGGCAGATAGAGCCAAACGGGGTGGGCGTATCCCTCGATGATGAGATAGATCAGAAAAATCAGAAACCCGATTCCATTCAGCACAAAGGTGACAACGACGCTGGCCAGGGGGACTACTTCCAGGGGAAAGGAAACCTTGGTGATCAGTCCGGCTTTACCCAGGAACATTCCGGCGCTGTTGCAGACAGCTTCGGAAAACGCAATCCAAGGCAAAAGCCCGGAGAGAAGAAACAGTACGAAGCTTTCCGTGCCGGTTTCGATCGGTTTCAGGCGGATTTTGAACACCACGGAAAACACGAAGATATAGATGAGCATGTTGGACAGGGGGGTGATGATGCTCCACAGCAGGCCCCCGATCGATCCGGCGTAGCGCCCCCGAATTTCCTGACTGACGAATCCGGTGAACAAGGTCCGGTATCGAAACGGCGCAACGATCCAGTTGATCAGCGTCTGATTCATATGTACGATGACTGCTCTCCCGGGGTATAAGTGAATCTGAAAATCTAGCATGCCGATAAAAATTTGGGAAGAACTTTCTTGGAATTGCCAGGGTTTTGACGAATTATGGCTAAATACCCTTAATAGAAGGGGGTGCCTGTTCGAAATTAGAATTTCCCGGCAAAAAAACAGGCGGCTTCGTGCCCGGATCCCACGGATTCCAGAACCGGTTCCTGTTCAGAGCAGATCTGTTGGGCATAGAGGCAGCGGGTATGAAACCGGCATCCGGAAGGCGGGTCGATCGGGCTGGGAACATCCCCTTTCAGGATGATCCGTTTCCGCGAGGCGGTCGGATCCGGAATGGGGGATGCCGAAAGAAGGGCTTGGGTGTATGGGTGGGCGGGATGTTGATACAAGGATCGGCTGTCTGCGATTTCCACGATTTTTCCCAGATACATGACCGCTACCCGGTCGCTGATATATTCGACGACACTCAGGTCATGGGAAATGAACAGATAGGTCAGGCCGAAGGACTCCTGGAGATCTTTCAGCAGATTGATGACCTGGGCCTGGATCGACACATCCAGGGCCGATACCGCTTCGTCACAGATGATGAGTTTGGGATTCAGCGCCAGGGCCCGGGCGATTCCGATACGCTGTCGCTGACCTCCCGAAAACTGATGCGGGTAGCGACGCATGTGTTCCGGCCGCAGTCCGACGACTTCCAGCAACTCTCTCACCCGCTGATCCCGTTCGTTTCGGGATCGCATCCCGTGAACCAACAGCGGCTCCCCGATGATCTGGGAAACGGTTTTGCGGGGATTCAGTGATGAAAACGGATCTTGAAAGATGATCTGCATCTGTTTGCGCAATTGCCGCATGGTTTGGGGGGAAAATTCCAGGATATTTCGCCCTTCGAAAAATACCCGCCCGGCAGTCGGTTCCTCGATTCGAAGGATGGCTCTTCCCAGCGTGGATTTGCCGCAACCGGACTCCCCGACCAAGCCCAGGGTTTCGCCCGTTCGGATGTCGATACTGACACTGTCGACGGCTTGAACCGCGCCGATTTGCTTGAGGAAAACACCTCCCCGGATGGGATAGTGTTTGACAAGGTTCTCGGTGCGTATCAGGGGGGCGGAATCAGGCATATTTCAGGCACCTGGCTACATGGTTTTGTGAGACAGGAATCATTTCCGGTTCGATGTGCCGGCAATCGTCGAAAACATCGGGGCACCGGTCGCTGAACCGGCAGCCGGCCGGCAGATTCAACAGGGAAGGCACGGTTCCCGGTATGGCACGAAGACGAAGACCATCCTTTCGCTGCCCCATTACGGGAATGGATTGCAGCAATCCGACGGTGTACGGATGCCGTGGGTCGGAAAACAGGGTGCGAACATCCGCGTATTCCACTACCCGGCCGGCGTACATCACGGCCACATGCTGGGCCATTTCGGCGATTACACCCAAATCGTGGGTGATAAAGAGAATGGAAGCGTCCATTTCGGACTTCAGTCCGTTCATCAGATCCAGAATCTGCGCCTGAATGGTGACATCCAGCGCGGTGGTGGGTTCGTCCGCGATCATGAGGCGGGGGTTGCAGGCCAGCGCCATGGCGATCATGACCCGCTGCCGCATGCCTCCGCTCATCTGGTGGGGGTAGTCGTCGACCCGCTTCTCCGGTGCCGGGATTTTTACCAGGCGAAACGCCTCGATCACGCGATTCCGAACCTCCGCGGTGCTGAGTTTCTGATGTACCCGGATGGTTTCCCCCACCTGGTTTCCCACGGTATAGACGGGGTTCAGGGAGGTCATCGGTTCCTGGAATATCATGGATATCCGGTTGCCGCGGATGGATCGCATTTCTTTTTCCGTCAGATCCAGCAAATTGGTTCCTTCGAATTCGATCCGTCCCCCCGCTATTCTTCCCGGCGGGCTGGGGATCAGCCGGATGATGGAATGGGCCGTGACACTTTTCCCGCATCCGGATTCACCCACCAGTCCCAGGGTCTGGCCGCGCAGAATACGCAGGCTGACATCGTCCACAGCCCTGGCTTCCCTGCCCCGCACCTGAAAAACCGTTGTCAGATGGGACAGCGTCAGCAACTCGGAAGAGTCGGTCATGGTTTCAGTCTCTCAATCTGGGATCCAGGGCGTCCCGCAGCCCGTCTCCGAACAGGTTGAACCCCAACACGGCGATCAAAATGGCTATTCCCGGAACAGTCATTACCCACCATGCCCTAAGGATCATCGAACGGCCGGAGGCGATCATGGCGCCCCACTCCGGCGTGGGGGGCTGCGCTCCCAGCCCCAGGAAACTGAGGGCCGCCGCGTCCAGAATGGCGGAAGCAAAACCCAGGGTGGTTTGAACGATCAGCGGCCCCATGCAGTTGGGCAGAATCGAAATGAAAATGATCCGGAGATTGTGGCATCCGATGGCCCTGGCCGCGGTGACATAGTCTTTTTCACATTCCTCCAGGACCGACGCGCGGACGATCCGGGCGTACCGGGGGATATAGATGACGCCGATGGCGATCATCGCGTTTCGAAGGCTGGGGCCCAGGTAGGCCACCATGACAATGGCCAGCAGGATATGCGGAAACGAGAGAAGAATATCCATGACCCTCATGATCAGGCTGTCACGGAACCCTTTGTAAAAGCCGGAAACGGCCCCCAGTATCACGCCCACGGCAAAGGCGATGCTGACGCTGACCACGGATACCATCAGCGATACTCGGGCGCCGTATATGATCCGGGAGAGCATGTCGCGTCCCAGGTCGTCTGTTCCCAGAATATGTTTGGAGGTCCCGGTTTCGTACCAGACAGGCGGTTTCAACTGATCGTACAGGGAGGCGTCCACCGGATCGTGAGGACTGAGCCAGGGTGCGAGGAGCGCTGTCAGGATAAACAGGGTTACGATAACCAGGCCGGCAATGGCGGTTTTATTCCGCCAGAGTTGTTCGATCTGGTCGAAAAAGGGATGACGGCTGTCATTTCCGTTGGTTGCGGAAGCTGGTGTGGAATCCGTCGTCATGGTCTATTTCACACTGATGCGGGGATTGATGATGGCATACAAGACGTCTACCACCAGGTTGATGGTCACGAAAATGGCGGCGATGAACAGGGTCCCTCCCTGAATCACCATGTAGTCCCGTTTCATTACCGCGTCAAACATCCACTTTCCTACTCCCGGCCAGGCGAAAATTGTTTCCGTGAGAATGGCTCCTCCCATCAGAATACCGAACTGGAGTCCGATGGTGGTGACTACCGGAATCAGGGCATTCCGGAAAGCATGCTTGAAGATGACAACGAATTCGGAAAGACCCTTGGCCTTTGCCGTTTTGATGTAATCCTGCCGCAACACATCCAGCATGCTGGATCGGGTCATCCGGGCCACGATGGCCGTGGGAATGGTGCTCAGGGTGACTGCCGGCAGGGCCAGGTGCCATAGGACATCCTTGAAGGCCACCCAGTTCCGGGTCAGGACGGCATCCAGCAGGTAAAAATTGGTGATTACATCCAGGTCAACACCGATGGTCAGTCGGCC
>CAZTKB010000141.1:0-8990 GCA_964614125.1 uncultured Desulfobacterales bacterium
GAGATGATCGCAGGCAAGCTGAAGTAACCTGCGGTCCTCGCCTCACCCCTCAGGGAGAATCGTTATGAAACAGAACCAATATCCACTCGTGGCTGCCCTGTGGTATTTCTTGCTGGCCGTCACACCGGCGGCCGCAATCTCCGACGTCTACCAGGGGAATATTTTCGATCCGGGATCCCTGAAGCCGATCGACAGCGTCTGGAAAGTGAAAGTCGGTGATCTTGCCCCGGACTTCCAACTCCCCTCGGTCACCGGGGAGAAGGTGTCTCTTAGCCAATTCCGCGGAAACAAGCACGTGGTGATTTCCTTTGTCCCGGCGGCATGGACCCCGGTATGTTCGGACCAATGGCCCGGGTACAATCTGGTCCGGGAAATTTTTGAACAAAACAACGCCGTTCTTCTGGGAATCAGTGTGGATAACGCCCCGACACTTTTCGCCTGGACCCGCCAGATGGGGGAGTTGTGGTTCCCGGTGCTATCGGATTTCTGGCCTCACGGCGCCGTGGCGGATTCCTTCGGCGTGCTCCGGTCGGACGGAACCGCCGAACGTGCGATCATCATGATCGACAAAACCGGAACCATCCGATTTCTCCATGTCTCGGATATCAACCGCCGCCCGGAACTGGAGATGATCCTGCAGGAGCTCGAAAAAATGAAGAGCAATTAGATCCCGATCGGATTCCAATCGTAGACCGGGGACAAGCCGGCTTCGGCCGCGATCATATCCAGGTGGAGGGTCGCAATCATTTCCAGCAACGGGTATACGAACCGATCCGTCTTCCGGGTATCGACCGTCTTGATATACCGGCTGCAATTCTCACAGACATCCACGCGGTATTCGGACTCTTCCTCGCTGCTGAAATAATGCAGGGTTTTGGTGTCCGTGTTGCTGCAGAACGCGCAAAACATCCGGGGGACGGACCACCGGTGGGTACAGAAGCTGCACACGAAATTGCGCTCTCCGTCCTTTCCCAGGATGGATAAACACGGCATCCCCCCGCAAACCGGGCAATATCCGGTTTTCCACGGTTCCTCTTTTTCCAGCAAAGCGGCGGCCTGCTTGCCGCATTCAGCCAGCGACGGCAAGATGCTGTGATAGGTCAGAAAATTCATCACCATGGTGCCCACACCGGGCACCTCCGGCCACGCGAAGGTTTTCTGCAGCAATACGTCGGAGAGCGCCGGCAGATCGACGAAACCGGAATCCAGTGCCTTCTGAAAAAGTTCGGCCTCCGCAGAAAGTTTGGGATTTCCGTTTTGCGCAATCCCGCACAAGGTGTTCAGCAAGGAGATGGTTTCCTTCCGGTCAATGACAAATTCGGAGGGATCCAGCAATGGTAATTTTTGTTGCTTCTTTTGAGCCAGGATTTCCTCCGGTACACAGACCGGTTCCAGCCGGACATGTTGCCTGGAATTTTCCTGGGCCAGAAATACCGCCTCGAAAAAAGCCAGAAGCTCCCCGTAAGCCGGCCGCTGCGTTCGGATCCGTTTCACGGTTTGCCGTAGCAATTCCGTGACGTCCTGATATGATTGTTCCATGGTATCGACTTTCCGGTAGAAAAAAAATCTCCGGTCCGCCGACATATTTTCCCATACGGCGAACCGGAGAGGTTATGGAAAGCGGAAACGTCGGAACTCTGGAACTCTCGACATTTCCGCATCCGCTGGTTCGATGCGTCAGGCCTGCATCAGACGTCCGGCAATATCCGATATCGGCCGGAACATTTTTTTCAAGGCCAGATGGCGCGTCAGACGAACATCGGAATGGGACGCCATGGCATGCTCATAGTACATCTTGGGATCAAAAGCCACCAGATAGATCACCCGGACATCGTCCGGATCAACCAGCACGGCATCGGGATGCCGCTTTTTCACCTCGGCCAGGCGTTCATCGGCCATTTTCCGCATTTCCTCCTGTTCTCCGAAATGCATGGCCCCCGTCGGACAGGTCTGCACGCAGGCCGGCAACAGGCCGTTATGTACCCGGTCATTGCAGAGATCACACTTGGCCAGCGTCCCGTCCTCGGATTTCCGGGGAATGTTGTACGGACAGGATTCAATGATCTCTTCGGCGTCCAGATGCCGGGTTTCCGCGGTATACAATACCGCTCCGGTCATTTCGTCCGTGTAGATCGCACCAGGCTCCCCGGCCGTATCCTGGCACGGCGGGGACAGGCAGTGGCGGCACTGTTCCGGGAAAAACACCCAGTTCAGCTTTTTGTTCACCACCACTTCCCGCATCCGGACGAGTTTGTACGTGTTGAAGGACAGATCAGCCGGATTCTCGATCGTACCCCGGTTGGTCGTCTGTTCCGCCGGAAGGTCATGCCATTGTTTGCAGGCCACCTGGCATCCACGGCAGGCAGTACACACCGTTGTATCCACAAAAATTGCCTTACCCATGTGATCACCTCCCGCTATTTCTTGGCAACATTGGCCGTGAAGGTTTTGGTTTCAGGAATCCGCGTGTTGGGATCCCCTGTCGAAGGTGTCAACAGGTTGGCACTTTCCTCTTTTCCGTTTTCCGGCCACCTCCACCCGAAGTTATAGGGGATTCCAAACTGGTGTACGACCGTTCCCGCGACCTGGAGCGGTTTGAACCGCTTGGTCACCACGGCGGTGCATTCAAGAGACCCGCGCGCGGTGGTCACCATCACCCGTTCTCCGCTTTTAATTTCCTTGAGCGCTGCCAGTTCCTCGCTCAATTCCACGAACACCTGGGGAGCGAGCTCCAGCAGCCAAGGTTGCGGCCGGGTCAGCAACCCGGTCTGCCAGTGCTCGGATACCCGGTAGGTGGTGCAAACATACGGATACCGGGGGTCGCAGGTGGCGGCGAATTTATCCGCGGCCGTTCCGAAAATCGGAGCCACGGGGCTGCTGAGTTGGGGATTGAACAGGTTTTTCTCCACCGGGCATTCCATCGCCGCGTAATGTTCCGGTAAGGGGCCGTCGTTCAGCCCCGGACCGAAAATCTGCCCGAAGCCGTGCACGGTCATGATGAACGGATGTTTGGATTTGGGATCCGGCTTTCCATCCGCACCGATCAGCGGCGGTGCCGGGCCGTCCGGAATATCTCCAACCCATTTGCCGTCCTTCCACTGGACCACCCAGCGTTTCTCGTCGTAGGGTTTGCCGGTCGGATCGACAGACGCTCGGTTATAGATGATCCTCCGGTTGACCGGCCACGCCCAGGCAAATCCGGGATACAGACCGATTTTGCTCGGGACGTCATCCTGACCCTTGCGGGCGGCCATGTTTCCCTTGTCGGTATAGCTGCCGGCATAAATCCAGTTACCGCAGGACGTGCTGCCGTCGGCCTGCAGGAATGCGAAACTCGGAACCTGGGAGCCCTGTTTGAATTCCTGTTCTCCAACTTTCACATCTTTGACAAAAAAGCCGTTGATCTGTTTGGCCACCTTGTGCGGATCGAATTTATGATCGGTCATGTAGTCCCATTTCAGATTCAGGATCGGATCCGGAAACACGCCGCCTTCCTGATACAGTTCCTTCAACTTCAGACCCAGTTCCATGATGATATCACCGTCCGGCAGGCTGTTTCCCATGGGCTTGGGCCCCTGATACCGCCACTGCATCCACCGCCCGCTGTTGGTGATACTGCCTTCCTTTTCCACGGAAACGCAGGCCGGAAGCATGAAGACCTCTGTGCCGACATCCTCCGGTTTCATGCCGGGTCCGCGCCAGAAGGATCCGGTCTCGTTGTCGAAGAGATTGACATTGACCATCCATTCCAAATTGGCCAAGGCCTTTCGGACCTTGTTGGAATTGGCCCCGCTGCAGGCCGGATTCATACCCCAAGCCAGAAAACCCTTGATGTTGCCCTTGAACATGTCATCAAAAATGTCCAGCCAGGAATAGGGTTTTCCGTCCTCCAGCTTCGGCATCCAGGGATACCCGAATTCATTTTCCGCAGTCGCCTTTTCTCCGAACATGGATTTTAAAAAGCTGACCATGTACTTCGGTTCGTTCTGCCACCAGTTGAGGCTGAGCGGATCCTTGCTCTGGGCCCTTCGCTTGAGCACATCCTCCAGCTTGGCGGCTTTGGCAGTCGGAGCCCCCATATAGCCAGGCCAGATATGGAACAGGAGAGCGTGGTCGGTAGATCCCTGCACGTTGGATTCACCCCGGAGCGCGTTGACCCCTCCGCCGGCGATTCCCATATTGCCGAGCAACAGCTGGATGATAGACATGGTCCGGATATTCTGCACTCCCACCGTGTGCTGGGTCCAGCCCATGGCATACATGATGGTTCCGGCCTTGCCGGCTGCGCCGGTTTTGGCATAGGCCTGATACACTTCCATCAACTCCGCCTCCGAAGTTCCGGTCACGGAGGAGACTTTTTTCGGATCATACCGTTGGTAATGCTTTTTCATCAGGTTCAATACACATCGGGGATCTTTCAAAGTCAGATCCCGCTTGGGAACACCGTTTTCATCCATCTGGAAGCTCCAGGTGGACTTGTCGTATTTCCGGCCCTTGGCGTCATACCCGGAAAACAGACCGTTTTCGAACTTGAAATTGGGGTTCACCAGGAAAGTGGCATTGGTATAATCCCGAACATACTGGCTGTTATACAGGTTGTTGTCCAGAATGTATTTGATCATTCCGCCCAGAAACGCAATGTCGGTTCCGGAGCGCAGCGGCGCATAGATGTCCGCCTTGGAGGAGGTACGGGTGAACCGAGGGTCTACGCTGATAACGGTGGCTCCGTTCCGTTGAGCTTCCGTGACCCATTTGAAGGAGATGGGATGGTTTTCCGCGGCGTTGCTCCCCATGATAAGGATGCAGTCGCTGTTTTTGAGGTCAATCCAATGGTTGGTCATCGCACCGCGTCCGAACGACTCTGCCAGAGCCGCTACCGTGGCGCTGTGTCAGATACGGGCCTGATGTTCAACATATACCAGCCCCATAGCACGCAGCAATGCCTGGTAAATCCAGCACTCCTCGTTGTCCAGGGCGGCGCTTCCCACCGAGGCGATACCCGCCGTTTGGTTGATCGTCTGACCGGCGGCGTTGGTCTGTTTGAAGGTAGCATCCCGGGTCGCCTTGATCCGGCGGCCGATCCGATCGATCGCCCAATCCCAGGAAACCTCTTTCCACTCGGCCGTATAGGGGGCCCGATACATGGGTTTCAGGAGCCGGTTTTCGTTTTCGACCAGGCCTGCCAAGGCAGCGCCCTTGGAGCAGAGCGCTCCACGGTTGATCACATGGTCCGGATCGCCTTCGATGTTGATCACCCGGCCGTCGCCTTTCTTACTGGTATGCACAATGGCGCCGCAACCCACACCGCAGTAACAGCAGATCGTGGTAGTTTCCCTTGCATACCGGGTTTTCAGCATCTGTGCATGAGCCTTGACCGGTTTCAGATCAAAACCCAGTTGGCTGACGGCCAATCCCGCGGCCGTGGCTCCTGAAATTTTGATAAAATCCCTTCGAGATACATTCATACGTTTCACTCCTTTAAATTTGTCGGGGAAAAATACTCCCCACACTGAATGAAGAAACGTGACTGCCTCCGGTTGATACCGATGGGATGTTTCTGGGCTGCCTCACCTCCTTTTCGGATCCCTATGATCCGACATAATGGTTTATGGATGGATTGAAAATGCCGCTACAGGTCATCCTCCACATCCCCGACATCGTCATCGGCGATTTTAATGGAGGCGTCGATCTTGATTTCATCGGATTCGTCCGAGTTTTCTTCGAAATCATCATCGAGCAGATCATCCAGAACTTCGGTTTCCTCTTCGGCAAGATCCATCAGTTCTTCCACCAGGATTTCCTTGGACAGCGAAGTCGTATCATCAAACAGCACCGTGGCCGGTTCCACCCCCGGACCGGTGACAAAACCGATCACGGTTTCCGCGATCTTTTCCGCATAAGAACGCGGAGGATAGAGGTTTTTGGTACGAATGGTGGAAATCAGCCGCTCCTTGCCCGCCACCACGGCGGTAAGAACCGCCTCCATGTCATACGATTCCTCGCAGAGCAGGGACATGAGATCCTTATCCAGCTCGGCAAGTTCCCGAATGATCAGCCGGGAGCCATCCTCATTTTTCAGTATTTCATATTTTTGTTTCATGAATCATCCCCTTGGCCGAAGCCGCGGTTGAGAGGTTTCTGGAAAAATTTCAACAGCCCGGACGGCGGATCCGGGGTCACGCCAAACAATCCGGAAAGCAATTCGCGACTCGCCTGCACGCCTTCCCGGTAAGTCGGTAAGGCATGATTTAAAAAATCCGGCTGCCTTCCCCGGATTCGGTATTGTGTCGGACGCTAATCCTATTATATATAAGCATCGCTTCATTCGTCAACAGAAAGGAAAATTCCGTTAGGAACATCGTTTTATGAAAATTGCCATCGCCCAAATCAACCCGATGATCGGGGACTTTGACAACAATACCCGCCGGATTTCCGCCCGGATCGATCAGGCTGTGCGACAGAACTGTGACTTGGTTGTCTTCCCGGAGCTGGCGGTCAGCGGATATCCACCGCTGGATCTGCTGGACGACCGGGAGTTTGTCGAGGCCGGAGTCGCCGCGTTGAGCCGGTTGGTCCGGGACACCCGCGGGATCGGGGTGGTGATCGGATGCGCCTTGTTCAATCCAAATCCGGAAGGCAAACGCCTGGTCAATGCGGCCGTTTTGTTTGAAAACGGCCGCATCCTCCACCAGGCCGATAAAAGTCTTCTGCCGGCCTACGATGTGTTTGATGAATCCCGATATTTCGAACCAGGAAAAAACTTTTCGCCCGCCCGGTTCCGAGACCGACTTATCGGCCTGACCGTTTGTGAAGATGTGTGGAACGACAAGAGCATCTTCCCGAACCGGTTGTATCACACCGACCCGGTCGAAAAGCTGGTCCAGTCCGGCGCCAACCTCCTCATCAACATTTCCGCATCCGTGTATCATCATGAAAAACCCGCTTTTCGGTTTCGGATGCTTGCCGCCATCGCGTCCAAATACCGGATACCGCTCGTGTACGCCAACCAGGTCGGCGGCGCGGACAGCATCCTGTTTGACGGAGGAAGCATGATCGTGGATGAGGCGGGAAGCCTTCGGGCGAGGGCAAGGGATTTCGAAGAAGATATGGTGGTCTGGGATGCGGCGGATCCCGATCCGGATCCCCGCCAGTTGCATCCGGTCTCAACATCGATTGAAGATTCAGTTCTTCAGGCATTGGCCATGGGAGTACGGGATTATGTCCGCAAATGCGGATTCCAAAACGTGGTGATAGGACTCAGCGGCGGCATTGATTCGGCCCTGGTCCTGGCTGTGGCCTGTATGTCTCTGGGGCCCGAACATGTGGATGCCGTTTTCATGCCTTCCCGGTACACCTCCCCGGACAACTGGGAAGACACCCGCCGACTGGCCGAAAACTTCGGTGTCCGCTATCGGGTGATTCCGATCGATTCCATCTTCCGGGAATTTCTTTCGGCCCTTCCTCTCGATATCCAGGAAGAAGCGCCCGGAATCACGGAACAGAACCTCCAGGCCAGAATCCGGGGAAGCCTCTTGATGGCGATATCCAACCATGAAAACAGCCTGCTTCTCTCCACGGGGAACAAATCGTAACTCGCGGTGGGATACTGCACCCTGTACGGAGACATGAACGGAGGGCTTGCCGTCATCTCCGATGTCCCCAAAACCATGGTTTACGCGATTTCCCGATTCATCAACACCCCGGTGGAGCGCATACCGAAACGGATTCTGGAAAAAGCTCCTTCCGCTGAATTGAAACCCAACCAGACCGACCAGGACGACCTGCCGCCCTACGAAACCCTGGATGCCGTTCTCAAAGCCTATGTCGAGGAATTGAAAACCTTTTCCGAAATCGTGGACATGGGATATGAAGCTGCCCTGGTTCGAGATATTCTTTCCCGTATCGACCGCAACGAGTACAAGCGGTATCAGTCCGCCCCCGGATTGAAAATTTCCCCCCGGGCATTCGGGTACGGCAGGCGGTATCCGCTGGCACGGTACCTTCAACGGCAGTTTCCCCCGCCTTGACATCACCGGTACCCGTATTATTTTTGGCTTGTTTGTAATAGGATACCAACCAGTCAGGCACCTGATACGGGATGCCCGGAACCACTTTGGAACATCCGGACGTTGACGGCGCCTGCATACCGGTTTCAGAACGCAGGAGTTACTGACATACTCATGAAACAAAACCGTACCCAGACCAAAGAAACTCCCGAGAGCAATGCCTCCTCCCCGGAAATTGTGATGGAAGAATCAAACGATTCCGAGGTCGAGATCCATACGGTGGATGAGTCCACCCCATTGTTGGAAGAGCGTTGTAAAGCGGCAGAAGAAGAGGCCAGACAAAACTATGACCGCCTGTTACGGGTGTCCGCAGAATTTGAAAACTACAAAAAGCGAACACAACGGGACATGGAAGATTTTCGGAAATACGCGAACGAGGCCATTCTTTCCGAGTTGTTGTCCGTAATTGACAACCTGGAACGCGCGATTCAATCGGGCAGGGATTCCGAGGGTTCCATCGATCAGCTCACCCAAGGCGTCGATTTGACGTTGAAAGAATTGCTGAAGATATTTGAACGGTTCTCGGTTCGCCAGATCGATGCCGTCGGCAGATCCTTTGATCCCAATTTTCACCAGGCGGTTTTGCAGGAAACATCGAACGATCATCCGACAAACACCGTTCTCCGGGAATTTCAGAAGGGATACCTGCTGCACGACCGGCTGCTGCGCCCCGCCATGGTGGTGGTTTCCAAAGCGGAATGAAGCCGGTGTCGGTCAGCCGGATGACAACTTAAAAAAAATAAGAGACGGGACATACACGTTAATCCAAACATATGCCTATCGCCTCTTTCATATACATCGACAAGGAGGAAAACCAATGGGTAAAATTATCGGTATAGATCTGGGCACCACCAATTCCTGCGTGGCGATCATGGAAGGCGGGGAAGCCAAGGTAATCACGAACGCGGAAGGCGGCCGAACCAC
>CAZTKB010000142.1:0-8914 GCA_964614125.1 uncultured Desulfobacterales bacterium
ATCCGAGTTCTTTTCCAAAAGAAAGCGGGATCGGTCGCCCCGGGACGGCGGGCTGAAAAACCGTTTGCCAATCCGGAAAGCCAGAGGGTTTTCCCGCTTTACCCCCCCCACCCTGACCCTCCCCCACCAGTGGGGAGGGGATGATTTGCCAGAGACCTGGCCTGCCGGCAAGCCGGAACGAGGGGGTGTTGACCCGCCTTTATTCCCCCCCACCCTGACCCTCCCCCACCGGTGGGGAGGGAAAAAATTGTGGCAACTGGCACTGCCTGCAAGCGGGGAGGGAAACAATGATACCCCTGGCCCTGCCTGCAAGTGGGGAGGGAAACAATTGTGACAACTGGCACTGCCTGCAAGCAGGGAGGGAAACAATTGTTTCCCTCCGCCGAACTGCTACATTCCGTCTGAACGGAAGCGCCGTTTGCCGGGTGGGCATCGATTATTCGCTTGACTTTTTCCCCCCTTCATATGAATAAATGTTATTGGTTATATGATTTTCCGTCGACGGGACCATACGATGGGACCGTCTTTTTTGACGGATGGAAGGACACCGCACCGAAAGGGAAACGAACATGGCCGAAATCACCCAAAAGCAAGTCTGTAAATGTGAACACTGTGGAAACGAGGCGGAGATGGAGATCACCTGCACGTTGCCGGAACCTGGTGAGCAGGCACCCAAAACACCTGGAACCTCCCCGGCTCCTGCCGGAAAGACCCGGATCAAAGGCACCGCTCACTGCAGCCATTGTGGGAACGAAGCCGACATGTGGATCGACTATCCCGAATCCTGAGCCGAGGAGGAGGAGGAATCATGAGCACCGACGACTGCGGAATCATCAAAAACACCGGATTGCGTGGAATCACCATTGCCACCACCCGGATCAGCCACGTGGACGGTGATGCGGGACGTCTCATATATCGAGGTTATCGTATCGAAGACCTGGCCGAGCATGCCACCTTTGAAGAGACAGCCTATCTGCTGCTGTATGAAAAACTTCCCTCCCGGAAGGAACTGGAGACCTTTCAAACCCAGCTGGCACAGGAACGGGCACTCCCGGACGGTGTGACCGCCGCGTTGCGCTGCTGCCCTCCGAACGCTCTTCCCATGGACCTTCTTCAGGCAGGCATATCCCTGCTGGCTCACCATGATCCGGATATCCGGACCTCCGGCCCCGAGGCCTCGGGTCGGATGGCCGTCCGCCTGATCGCCCGGCTGGCGACACTGGTCACGGCCTGGGACCGGATCCGTAACGAACAGGATCCCATCCCTCCCGATCCGTCCCTGGGACATGCAGCCAATTTCCTTTATATGCTTACCGGCCGTCGGCCCGATACGGAAACCGCACGGTTTCTCGATATTTGTCTGGTACTTCATGCCGAGCATTCGTTCAACGCCTCCACGTTTGCCGCCCGAGAAGTGGCATCCACCCGGGCACATATCTATGCCGCCGCTTCAGCGGCCGCCGGCTCCCTTTCCGGGGAGCTTCATGGCGGAGCGAATGCCCGGGTCATGCAGATGCTGCAACACATCGGAAGCTTGGATCGGGTTTCCTCCTATATCCGAGAAGAACTGGATGCCGGACGCCGGATCATGGGGCTGGGGCACGCCGTATACAACGTGGACGATCCCCGTGCCGGTATTCTGGAACCCATGTCCCGGACTCTGGGGGAAAAAACCGGCCAGCCGATCTGGCACGAACTGTCACAGGCCCTGGTCGCGCAGACCCGGAAGGAATTTCAGAAAAGAAAAGGCATCGAAATCCCGGTGAACGTGGATTTCTACAGCGCTTCCGTGTATTATTACATGGGTATACCGGTGGATCTGTTCACACCCGTGTTCGCGGTTTCCCGTATCGCCGGGTGGACGGCGCACGTCATCGAAGAACAGTTCGGAGGAGCTGCGGCCAAACCGGTACTGTACCGGCCGGAGTCCGAATACATTGGAGATTACTGCGGCCCCGACGTCTGTACCCTGACGCCTTTGGGAAACCGATAGGAGACGACGGCAGTGCTTTGGAATGACAAAAATCTTCGGATGACCCGGCAGCGCCGCATTATTCTGCAGGAACTGAGAAAAGTGAAAAGCCATCCCAGCGCGGATGAAGTATATACCATGGTTCGGAAATTCCTTCCCCGGATCAGCCTGGGAACCGTGTACCGAAACCTGGAAATCCTGGCCCAGCTGGGGGAAATCCAGAAAATCGAGGTCAGCGGCTGCCTGAAACGCTTCGACGGTAACATGAAAGACCATTACCATATCCGATGCATGGGCTGTGGCCGTCTGGACGATGTTCCGGAAACCATCCACTTTCAGTTCAACGACCAGGTCGAAAAAATCACCCGGTTCCAGGTCAGCGGGCACCGGTTGGAATTCATCGGCTTGTGCCCGGAATGCGCCGAAAAGCAGACGACCCGGATACTCGATCGTATCAACGCCAGTCCATCCCTCTAATTCAAGCGATAACGGCGCCATCATGGATGATCCGAAAAACCCCGCGAAAAGAAAGAAATTGGGTGAAATTCTGCTCGAAGCAGGGCTGATTTCCGATACGGTCCTTCAAGAGGCGCTATCGATCCAGAAGGTTAGAAAGGAGCGAATCGGAAAAACCCTGATCGATATGGGCGTGGTGGATGACGAGCAGATCGCCCGCGCTTTGGCCGGCCAGTTGAAGATACCGTTCCTCCAATTGAATGACATCGACATTCCTGCCGAAATCATTCAGCTGATCCCGCAGGACATGGCCGAAAACTATGTGCTGATCCCGGTGAAGGAAGTCAAGAAACAACTCGTCGTCGCCATGGCCAACCCTCTGGAATTCTACGCCCTGGATGATATCCGGTTTATGACCCGGATGCCGATTTTCGTGACCGTGGCACCGCAAGGCCAGATTCTGGAAGCCATTCGAAAACACTATCCCCGCCAGAGACTGGACCAGCAGCTCGGTCCGGATCTGGGCTTGACGGACGGACTCGAAATCGTCAGCCCAACCAAAGAGAAAGAACAGAACGTCCAGGACCTGCTGAACCTGACCGAACTCCCTCCGGTCGTCCGGTTCACCAATTCCATCCTGGCGGACGCCATCAAACATAAAGCCAGCGATATCCATATCGAACCACAGAAAGACGCGGTAGTGATCCGCTATCGCGTGGACGGTATCATGCGGGAGATCATGCAGATCGACAAGCAGGTGCACACCTCGCTGGTTTCCCGGATCAAAATCATCTCCACCATGGACATTTCCGTCCGGCGCAAGCCGCAGGATGGAAGAGCCCAGGTGAAATTCGGCAACGACCGCTACGATCTTCGCACCTCGACAATCCCCACCTCTTACGGGGAAAAAGTCACCATCCGCATCCTGAACCCGAAGGGCGGAGGTAACCGGCTCGAGGAACTGGGATTTAACGAGCGGGATCTCCGGAATTTCAGCGAAGCCATTTCCAAACCCCAGGGGATCATCCTGGTAACCGGCCCGACCGGAAGCGGCAAGTCCTCCACCCTGTATACCGCTCTCCGCAAACTGAACACACCGAAAGTCAATATCGTGACCGTCGAAGATCCGGTGGAATTTGATATCGACGGAATCAACCAGGTCCAGATCAACCCCAAAGCCGGCATCACCTTCGCGGAAGGACTTCGGTCCATATTACGGCAGGATCCGGATATTGTCATGGTCGGTGAAATCCGGGACAGCGAAACCGCCGCCATCGCCTTCCAGGCCGCCCAGACCGGTCATCTGGTGTTGTCCACCCTGCATACCAACGATGCGCCATCGGCGGTCACCCGCCTGATGGACATGGGGGTGGAGCCGTTCATCATCACCGACTCCCTCCTATGTGTCATCGGACAACGGCTGGTACGGGCCATCTGCCCGCAATGCAAAATTGTGGATCCTCTTTCCGCCAAAATCGCCGAGCAGATCAACAGCTATTTCAAGGTCGATCCAGAGCAGAAATTTTACAAAGGGCAGGGATGCGAGTTTTGTCAGTATTCGGGATATTCCGGGCGGATGGGGGTGTTCGAAGTGCTGCTGGTCACCCCGGCCATCAAGGAATCCCTCGCCAAGGATACCACCGGTCTGATGATCCGGAAAATGGCGGAAAAGGACGGATTCACCACGCTCAGCCGGGACGGAATCTCCAAGGCACTGCGTGGCTTGACGACCATCGAGGAAGTGTTCCGGGTAGCCCCGCCGGATACCGATGAAGAGGAGGAAGAGGAACCCTTACCGGCCCAACCCGTGCCAAAGGCATTCGACCGGAAACGGACCGATCCATCCTCGCAGACCCCGATCGGAACCGCCGTCTGGTCACCCAAAATTCTGATCGTCGATGACAACGTCGTCATTCTGAAAATTCTCCAGAATATTCTGGAAGCCCAGAATTTCGTCACCATATCGGCCAAGGACGGGGCCGAGGCCCTCAAACTCACCCATACCGAACGGCCGGATCTGATCATTACGGATTACATGATGCCGGAAATGGACGGGAAGGCTCTGATTCAAAAACTGAAAGAAACCTTGTCCACCCGGTTCATTCCGATCGTGATGCTCACCTCTCGGGACGAGGTCGACTCGGAAGTGGAAATACTGGACCTTGGAGCGGATGATTACCTGGTCAAGCCGATTGTCCCGAAACGGCTGATTTCCCGGGTCAACCGCCTGCTGAACAGGCCGATGGTAGTCCTGGAGTGATACTGAGACTTGTTCGCCTTTCTACAGCCGGCCTTTCCGGATAATGGCGATCAGCAGCCACACACCCATCACGGCCGCCGCCAGAAACCCGATGATTCCGATCAATGAAATCCCGTACACAAAGGGCGGCGTCCGGGAAATGACGATCAGGGCCGATCCCACGATCAATCCGGCGATAATCACGCTGAATGAGATCCGGTTGCTGATCTGGTCATGAGTGGACAGGGTTCTTTCCAGACCTTCATGACGGAGATTCAGCACCAGCCCCTGCTGCCGGGCCAACCTCGCAATTTCCATTACATCCCTTGGAAACTGATTCAGAAACCGCAACAGCGATTCCACCAGATGCAGGGATTCTCCCGCCAGTTTTTCCGGAGAAAAGCGTCGCATTCGGATCCGGTGGATAAACGGGGCGGCATGGCCGATCATGTCGAATTCCGGATCCAGTTGTTGGGCGATCCCTTCCACAGTCCCCAAGGCCTTCAGGAGCAGAAAGCTGTCCGGTGGAATTCGAAGCCGGTGTCGGAAAGCGAGTTTGAGAATATGCTGCATCAACTTTCCGAACCGGATTTCTTTCAGCGGTCGGAACAGATGCAATGACATGAAATCCGAAATATCCCGCTCGAAATTCCGCAGATCCGGTTCCTGATCCCAGTCCGTCAGCCGCAGCAAGGCCGTTGCCGCCAGTTGCTCCTGCCGCAGGGCTACCGCGTCAATCAGGAGTATAAAGTCTTCCCGGGTTCTCCGGTCGATCGAACCGGCCATTCCCCAATCCAAAAGACAGACCACGTTTCCCGGCAGGACCCGGATATTTCCCGGGTGGGGATCCGCATGAAAGAATCCATGTTCGAACATCTGGCGAAGACATACCGTCGCCCCGCGTACCGTCACCAGTTTCGAGTCCAGGCCGGCCTTCTGCAACGATATCCGGTCGCTGATCTTGACCCCGTCGATCAGTTCCATAATCAAGACCGCGGCAGTCGACTGTTCGGGATACGCTCTTGGAATGTATACGGTAGGATCATTTCGGGAGTTGCGCGCCGCTCGTTCCATATTCGCCGCTTCCTGGGTGAAATCGATCTCCTTTTCCAGGATGCGGGCAAATTCTTCCACGACCCGTACCGGCCGGTGGAACGAAATTTCTTCGACATGCCGCTCCATCAATGTCGCCAGATGCAGCATGATCTCGAGATCCACCTCGATGATCCGGCGGATTCCAGGCCTCCGGATCTTGACCGCAACCATGTCTCCATCCTTCAGACAGGCTCGGTACACCTGGGCGATGGAGGCCGAGGCAATGGGGGTTTCCTCGATGGATTGAAACACGGCGTCAACAGGTGCCGCCAATTCCCGGGTCAGAATCCGCACGGCATCCGAAAATGCAAAGGGGGGAACATTGTCCTGCAACAGAGCCAGTTCCTCAATCAGATCCCCCGGAATCAGATCCGGCCGTGTCGAAAGAACCTGCCCCAGTTTGATATAGGTCGGTCCCAGTTCCTCCAAGGCCATGCGGATACGTTCGGCTCTCGAAAATTTTTCGATCCGATCCTCCCGTTTTCGGGAAACCGCCGGATATCCGATATCCAGATACTGATCGATTCGAAGAAGGTCGACCAATTCGCCGAACCCGTACCGGAATAGAATGGACAAGATGTGCGTATATCGATTCAAATGGCGATAGGTTCTGCCGATAATTCCGATTTTGCGGATGCTGAGCATGGAATCGCCCCCATCACTCGTAAATGGTATGCCGCCTGGGATCAAAGGCCTCCCGGACCGCCTCTCCGATAAAAGTGACCGCCGTCAAGGTGACGATCATAGCCAGAACGACGGACGAGACAATCCACCAGGAATCCATGTTCTGCCACCCTTGCTGAAGCAGTTCGCCCCAGGAAGGCGTCGGAGGCGGCAGGCCGAAACCCAGGTAATCCAGGGAAGTCAGGGCAACGATTCCACCGGAAATGGAAAACGGCACAAAGGTGATGATCACGGAAATCGTGTTGGGAAGTATATGCCGAAAAACGATCCGGAAATGGGAGGCCCCCAATGCCCGGGCAGCCCAGACATACTCCCGGGCTTTTTCCTTGTAGGCGGCAGTCCGCATCACCCAGGTGATTCCGACCCATCCGAACAGGATCATGATCATGATCAGCATGAAAAAACTCGGCACGATCAGGGATGATAGAATGATGATCACATAGAGCAATGGAATGTTGGACCAGATTTCGATCAGTCGTTGAAAAAGCAGATCAAACCACCCTCCCCAATACCCCATGATGCATCCCAGACTGACTCCGACCACATAGTTCATGGCAGTCAGGAGCAACGAAAACAAAATCGCGATTCGGAAACCGTACACCAGGCGAGCCAGCACATCCCGGCCGGCAATATCCGTTCCCAGAACATGCCTGTCAGACAACGAAGGGGGAAACGGCGGATAGGCTTCCGGACGCAAATCATTTTCAAAGGCATTGTAGGGAACCGGGGGAAGAACTGCAAAATTTCCATTCTCCGCCTGACGGAACCGCCGGGCCAAATCCCGGTAATCGGTTTCGTATGCATACTCCAGCCCGAAGACTTCCCCCGGGATCATGTTTCCGTAAGTGGGGAAAAACCATTGTCCCTGATAGCGAACGATCAGTGCCCGGTTGTTCACCAGGAGTTCCGCAGCCAGCGAAGCACCAATCAACACAATCATCAGAATCAGGGAATAATATCCGCGCCGAATGGAAATAAACCGCCTGATTTTTTTTCGGGTCAGGGGCGTAATCACGGCTCTGTCCACCGGCCGGGTTTTCGGGTGCGGTTCATTCGAATTTTACCCGAGGGTCCACCAGGGCCACGCAGATATCCGACAGGATATTCCCCACCATAAAGAGCAGGGAGGATATCACCAGAATGCCCATCACCACCGGGTAATCCCGGTCAATGACGGCCTCGTAGCCCAACAGTCCCATTCCATTAATATTGAATACATTTTCGATCAGAAAAGATCCGGTCAGAATGATCGAGACATTGTTTCCGAAACTGGTGGCGATGGGAATCAGGCTGTTCTGCAACGCATGCCGGAACACGGCGTCCCGGAACGGGAGGCCTTTGGCGATCGCAGTGCGGACATAATCCGAGGCCAGATTGTCCATGAGAGAGTTTTTCATCAAAAAGGTCAGCACCGAAAAGGAGCCGGCGACATAGGCAACCAACGGAAGACAGGTATGCCACAGAATATCGGCGGCTTTTTGTATCAGCGTGAAATCCTCGAAATCGTCGCTGACCAGCCCGCCCAAGGGAAACCATTCCCACGTGGAGGAAAAAAGAAGCAGCAGAATGACTCCGATCACCCATCCGGGAACCGCATACCCCACAAAAACGACAACCGAGGATAGATTGTCGATTCCGGAACGATGCCGGATCGCCTTGACAATCCCCAGCGGGATGCAGATTCCATAGGTCAGGATCATGGAGATCAGCCCGAAATACAAGGAGACCGGAATCCGGTCCCGGATCATGTTCCATACCGGCTCGTAATACCGGGTGGAAACACCCAGGTCGCCGGCCAGAACCTTGGCCATCCAGTGCCCGTAGCTGGCCAGAACCGGCCGGTCCAATCCATAGTAGGCTTTCAACAATTCAATCTGATCCGCGGACAACGGCTGGCGCCGACCCTCCGCCGCGGGGGACGGCCCCCCCCTGCCTCGATCCGAGAGCTGCATCTGTTGCGCCTCCAGGATCATCCGTTCGACCGGCCCTCCGGGAACAAATCGGGTCAGGACAAACACCAGGACGGTAATTCCCAGAAACGTCGGCACAATCAGCAGAAGCCGACGGATCAGATAGGATGTCATCGAAACACTCCAGTACGCGTTATGCCTGAACCCCTTCCAGTTTCCAGGCGGTGGTGTAAAGCGGCCTGGCAAATATCCATTTTTCCTCGAATTTCACCGGTGCGGTATTGTCTCCCTCGACAATTTCCCCGGTGGATTCCTTGACCGTATAATCCAACAGATTGGCCACAAAATGCACGGTAACAAAAACTTCGGAATTTTCCGTGCCCGCCTCCACAATCGCGGCCTGACGCACCGCGATGTTCTCCAGCCGGTTCAGCAGTCCTTTCTGTTTCATTTCAGCCAGATGGGATTCATATTCCGCCAGCAGCCTGTCTCCGATCAGCCCGCGAACCGGTTCCAAATCCCGCCGCATCCAGGCAGCCTGGATTCGGAAAAATACAT
>CAZTKB010000143.1:0-8887 GCA_964614125.1 uncultured Desulfobacterales bacterium
TTCCCCAACTCAAACATGACCCGTAACATGGGCGTATGTGTGGGTTGTTGTCAGCCCACCAGGGGGGAGGGAAAAAATTAATAGCCCTGGCCCAGTCCGCAAGGCCTACTGGCATTTCCGCCGGAAAGCCGGAGCGGGATACGACCCCCGGGACGGCGGGCAATTTGGCCGTTTTCCAGGCGGACTATTCGGCCGTTTGGCAGGCCGGGCGCCCCTACACAACATGAAAAGCCGGAACGAGGGTACGGTACTTTGACAGAGCCCTGATGGAAAAAACTTGTTTCCGGACGCATTTCATGTTACGTATTCCTACGTACTTAACTGCCTTGTCCCTTTTACCACCCTATTTCATTATGAAGGAGTGCGCAATGACGCGTGAGACCAGTTCCAGCCTGACTCTGATCATCATCATTACGGTATTTCTCCAGATCATTTTTATTTTTGCAGACACGCGAGATGCACCCGACAAGGCAGCCAGGCGATTTGCCGGGCTGTACTACAGCCTGGATCCCGCAATGAAGGAATTGTTGTGCGAAAATCTGGCCGTGGGTGATGAAACCGAAGACATGGTCGGCGAGTATATTCGAAAAGTATCCACAGACGCGTCGGAGAGAGGATTTGATCCCACTTACATGAAACTCGGCCTGTATGATGTACGGACCCATATTCTCCAGGAAGATGCCAACAGCGCCATGATCCGAATCACGGGGGAATTGAGAAGAGCCATCAACCCCCTGTTCGCGTATGTCGGCAAGTTGTTTTTTATAACCCAGACCTATCCGCTGGACCAGACCGTCAACGTAATCCGGGAAAACGGCAAATGGAAAGTCTGCCAGGGCTTTTTTACACCTCAGGAAATCTGACGGCTATGACAGTCATCCCACCGGAAGACTTGTGACTTTGCCGGAATCAGAACAGCTCGGTGTGTATCGACGGATCCGCCGGCGTGCCAGGCAAATTGTTTCCCGGTTCCCCTTACCTTCATTTTATTCCGTATTTCACAAGGAAGTCGAATTTTCCCAGGCTTTCTTTGGTTTCGATCCGGTCATTCACCAGTTGTACCGGTTCGCAGCTGAAACGCTGGAAGACGATTTCGGTCACGGACTGGATCATGCCGTCAAAGTCGCTATCGACGCCGGGGCATTGGTCGCTGTGGAAGGTTCATACCATCCTGACACGCTGAACAACCGGGTCCGGGTGGTCCAAGCCGCGGGTTTGTTGCATGATATTCGCCGCAAACGAAAAAATCATGCCGCCGAAGGCGCTCAATATGCCGCTAAGATCTTGCGACTCTTCCCCTTTTCCATTCAGGAACAGGAAGATATCGTGATGGCGATCCGCAACCATGAGGCATTTCGAAAGCCCCTTGAAATTAATACGTTGGAAGGTCAACTAGTCTCAGATTGTTTGTATGACGCCGATAAATTCCGGTGGGGGCCGGACAATTTTTCCGATACCCTCTGGGATATGCTGATCTATTTAAATCCGCCGTATCAGGATTTTATCACCCGCTATCCGCAGGGAATGAAGGTTCTGGCCAATATCCGCGAAACCTTCCGGACGGAAACCGGCAAAAGGTTCGGCCCTGAATTTATTGACATGGGGATCGATATCGGTAACGAATTGTTTTGGATTTTGATGGATGAACTTCGGATCTCCCGTTCTGCGGAGCATTCCGCTACGTAAAAAAAACTATACATGGTATGGAAATCATGAGTAATCTGATCATTGTCGACGATGAAGTCATCATTGCAACCCAACTGGAAGAAAAACTGTCCCGAATGGGATTTACCATTCTGGGAGTCGCCTGCAACGGCGAAGAAGCGGTGCAACTGGCTCGGAAACACCTGCCTGATTTGATGCTGATGGATATTGTCATGCCGGGGCCATACGACGGCATCGCGGCTGCCTCCATCATACGGAAGGAGTTAGACATCCCCACGGTTTTTCTGACCGCATTTTCGAATGACCAGTTGATCGCCAGGGCCAAAGAATCCGAACCTCTGGGATATATCCTCAAACCGTATAACGATCATCAGATTCGTTCTACCCTGGAACTGGCACTTTATAAGTGTGAAATGGACCGGAGGATGAAGGCCTATCGGGAAGAGTTGGAAAACCAAGTTGCCAAACGAACCCAAGCGCTTTCCCAAGTCAACCAGAAACTCGAAAAAGAAATTCAGGACAGGATGTTCGCCCAGGCAGCCCTGGAGAAGCAGATGAAACGAAACGACCTCATCTTGAAAACCGCTATGGATGGCTTCTGGATTACGGATGAAAAAGGGACCGTGTCAGAAGCCAATGCCGCCGTGGCCGCCATCCTGGGGTATCTGCCGGAAGAAGTAATCGGTAAGCGGGCTCAAGATTTTGAAACCAACCCCAAAAAAAGTGTAGTTCTCCCCCAGCTCAAAAAAGCCGTGGAAACCGGGTCGGTTCGATACGAGGCCAGATTTTTTCATAAAGCGGGCCAAGAAGTGGAGTTGGATTTTCGAACCAACCATGTAATGGTGGACAACGAGTCTTGCCTTTTTACCTTCTTCCACAATATTTCCTTGAAAAAACAGGCGATGGAATCGTTCAAACAGCGGGAGGCGGAATACAGGATCAACATCCAAAACCTGAAGGAAGTCAATACGGCCCTCAAAGTATTGATCAAGAAACGGGATGCAGAAAAAGCGGAAATCGAAGAAAAAATTCTGTTCAATGTCAAGGAAATGATTCTTCCCTATATCAAAAAACTCAAGGAAAGCAATCTGGACGAAAAACAAGCCACTTTCGCCGGGATACTGGAATCCAATGTCAAGGATATCCTGTCACCTTTTTCTCCCAAACTGACTTCCCGCCATTTCAAGTTGACCCCCACCGAGCTCCAGATCGCCAAACTCGTACGTATGGGGATCACATCCAGGGAAATAGCTGAAATTATGGGGCTGTCGCGCAGAACAGTAGAATCCCACCGGGATCGGATCCGAAAAAAAGTCGGTCTGAACAAGAAAAAAAGAAATCTTCGAACTTTCCTCATGTCGTTGGAATAGCTTGACACGCATGCTTGCCTTTCGCAGCCGATTCCTGGCCGGATGACATGGTTTTCGGAGCCGGGCCACCGCGGACGACAAGTACTCATCATTCCTTAGGATTTGCGCGCCTTGCCTGCGGACTTTTTACGAAGCCATCCGTTTTTAACCGTCCGAGGATTCCCGGCCAGCTTGGAGAGCAGCTTCCACCGAACCATATATTCGAAAAATTCGGTCCATCCGGGTTAATTTGAACAACATCATGACCGGTTCGGAAATCGAACACAGAGATATCTCACCTTTTCCGGAAAGAGCTTTGAGTATCGAAATCAACACGCTTAACCCGCTGCTGTCAATAAAGTCCACGTGAGTCAATTCCAGAAGGATCCGTGTCCGGCCCTCCTGAACCCAGGCAAACAACTTTCCTTTGAAATCCGGCGCCACGGACGCATCAATCCGTTCATCCAGAGGGGTTACGACCAGCCAATCATCTTCAGAACGACTTTCAATCCGCATCACATTCTCCTGACATTTGGTATAAGGTATCGCTGATCAGGGAGTCGTATCCAAAACGATCTCCCCGACCCCTTCCGAATTCATACCTTCCGCCCGGAATTCGGAAACACCAGCTTACCGCCGAGCATGCCTGCAATCGCCGCCGCCGCCAGAATTACCAGATGACACATCAGATACAGCCAGCGGGAAGAGGAGGCAGAGAAAAGAACTCCTGGATTCAATATCCTCCAGATCACCAAAAATACGCTGAGAATCGTGACGATGCCGGCGCAGGCCATTTTGGTCAGAAACAGGTTGCTGATATTGCCACGGAACCGCCGTCTCCAGTCATTCAATCCGGAGTAAATGACCATCGGCATGGACAGTGAAACGACAACCAGATTGTAAAAAGCCGCCGTCTCCAGGCTTGGACAGGAAAACATCATCGCCAGCACCAGAAACAACACAGATACCGGCAACACGCCGTTAGGAATATGAACCGATATGGGATGGGCGTGGTATACCACCATCAGTTGCTCAATTTGATCGACATATTTCTGATAGGGAGAAGAAAACGATGGAGGCGGCTCGGCTGCAACCGAATCAGCTGCAGAAGAAGCAACGCCTACCTCTCCTACGGCGGGAGGGGATATTGTCTCTTCGGCAGAGGAATCTGTGGCATCCGGTTCCGGGGGACCCGATGCCGGCGCCGGTTCTTCTCGGATTTCCACAAATTGGCTTTTGTCCGCCCCGCAAACCGGACAAGTTTCCGGTGGTTCCTCTCCGATATGAATATATCCACAAACTGTGCATTCCCATTTCTTCATAGCTGTTCTCCTGAGGATTGGGTTATCCGACTACCAGAATCACATCTCCAGTGGACACCTCCGAACCCTTCTGAACCCGGATGTCCCGAATGATGCCATCCACATGTGTGACCAGGCTGTTTTCCATCTTCATGGCTTCCATCACCGCGACCGTCTGGCCTGCCGCCACGGCGTCACCCACCTTGACCTTAATCTCCAGAATCAATCCCGGAATGGGTGCCAAAATCGGCTCACCGTCAACTGGACCCGCGACAGGGGCAGCCGGCCGGCTGGGGGCTGGTTGAACCGGTGCAGGGGCAGGAGAAACGGCAGGTGCTTCGGCAACCCGTTCAGGAACGGCCACGGGCTGTTCTACCGCAGTCCGAGAAGTTTCCGATGACATTATTGATCCTGAATTCAGGACGCGGACATCGTAAGTCTGCCCGTTCACCACCACACGGGCCATGTCTGCCGTCATGCCCGCGATTGTCACATCAAAGTTCTTCCGGTTGATTTCCAATTGATATTTCATCTTGTATCCTCACCAATATGTGATTGCTTCGCTTGTTTTCGCATTTGCCGTCAGGATCTGGGCCTGCCGGAAACCGGACGTTGAAAGACCTGATATCGAACATTCTGTATCTGCTCCCGGCCGTATAGGGTCCAGGATGCCTTTATCGGCTGCCGAAAAGAAGAGACCGATTCAACTCCGCCAGCGTTTCGGTACAGATGAATCGCGACGGCTATCGCGGCAGCGGTATCATTGTCCATAGAACCATTCGGCCATCCAACCAGATGGAGCGCAGTTCCAATGGCAGCCACCGTATCCGGGTCGGGAACCGGATCCATCAAGAGACCGGGTCCGACCTTGGAATCGGGCTTGGAAGCGATTCGGGGGGCCGGTTTGGGTTCCACGTGTTTGACGGCGGTTTGGGAAGAGACCGACGCTGCTTTCGGCCGGTGTTTTCCTTCCACCCAAACAAACAGTTTCCCTGCACTGAGCATACCGATCATCAACACGGACAACACCAGAAACACGCCGAAAAAACGCACGACGAGAGTGCCAAGCGCATAGCTCCAGAAAGGATCCCGGGGCCCCCCCATGAAGTGGATGACGCCGTCGACCGCACCGTCGCCGTCCCACACGGAGCCGTCGGCTACCCGCATCCGGAATTGGTAGGTTCCGTCATCGGAAATTTTTTCGGGTTTGACCAGGGAATTTTTCCATTTGTCCGTCTGCAGGGGATGATAGATCCAGTATTCGGTGGAGAGATTGAAAAAGGACGACGTGATGACCACCTCGGCATCGGTTCCCGGCGTTTCCAGGGTAATTACGACATCAAACAAGGAGGACTTGAACTCCTTCACGTCCACCTCCGGAGTCCCTGCGGTCATGAAATCGATCCCCTGCACCTCTTTCAGCCCGCCTCCCGCCACCCGGAATTCGAACTGCACGCTGGTGCTTTTCGCCCGCGGAATCAGCCTGGCCACAATGGAATCATCCTGCCGCGTGAATTCCGGGCGCGGCTTTTCCAGATCCTCTCCGAACATCGCATGACAGTCACTCCATGCGGCCGCTGCCAACAGGATCGCGGCGATCAGCCGGATCACCCGGCCGCTTGATGCAATACGAAACAGCATGGTGTCCTCCTAATTGAACATGGCAATCAGCATACCGGCTGCAGCAGCCGAACCGATAACTCCGGCCAGGTTGGGGCCCATGGCATGCATGATCAGCCAGTTGTCCGGATCCGCTTTGAGCCCTTCCGAATGGGCGACGCGAGCTGACATGGGAACCGCCGACACACCGGCCGCACCGATCAGGGGGTTCATCTTTTCCTTCTGAAACAGGTTCATGATGTGTACAGTCAGGATGCCGCCCATTGTACAGATCACGAAATCGATAAGGCCCAACACGAATATCAGAAGCGGCTTCCAGTTCAAAAAGACCTCTGCCTTCATGGTGGCGCCCACCGCCAGCCCCAGAAAAATCGTGACGATATTCATCAAGGCGTTCTGGGCCGTATCGGAAAGCCGTTTGACCACCCCGCTTTCCCGCATCAAGTTGCCAAACATGAACATCCCCATGAGCGGAGCGACCGCCGGAATCAGCAGCACGATCAGGGTTGCCGCGATCAGCGGAAACAGCAATTTTTCCCGGGGCGACACGGGTCGGAGCTGCCGCATCCGGATTTTCCGTTGTTCGGGTTTGGTGAGCCACCTCATGATCGGCGGCTGAATCAAGGGCACCATCGCCATATAGGAATAGGCAGCCAAGGCGTTGGCCCCCAGCAGGTGCGGGGCCAGCTTGGTGGTCAAATAAATGGTTGTGGGGCCGTCCGCACCACCGATAATACCCACCGAAGCGGCTTCCTTGAGCGTGAATCCGAAAAACAGGGCTCCGAGATACGTGACAAAAACTCCCAGCTGAGCACCGGCACCAATGATCAATGTCTTGGGATTGGAAATCAGCGGTCCGAAATCCGTCATCGCTCCCAGTCCCAGGAAAATGACACAGGGAATCACCTCCCACTCCACACCATATTTGTAAAACACCCGGATCAACTCCGGAGTCCCATGTTCGGTGAAGCCCATCAGCGGGGTGATCGGAAAATTTACCAGAAAAATTCCAAAGCCGATGGGAAGCAACAACAGCGGCTCATACTCCTTGGCAATCGCGAGGTAGAGAAAAATCAGGCCAATACCGATCATGATCACTTGGCCGCCCGTTAAATTGGGGACTCCGGTCTGGGTGATCAGAATGTTACGGATCAACTCCACGAATTGTTCCCAGGTCATGCGAGGCTGCCTCCTTTCTACAGCGGAATGTTCCCATGTTTTTTGGGTGGATTCACATCCCTCTTATTCCGAAGCATCCGCAGGGATTGAACCAGATGAAACCGGGTTTCCGCCGGATCGATGACATCATCAATGTAGCCCAATTCGGCAGCCTTGTAGGGATTGGAAAACGTATCCCGATAATCTTGGATTCGGCAGTTCCGTTCTTTTTGGGGATCATCCGCTTCCTGGATCTCTTTCCGGCAGATGATATTCACCGCTCCTTCGGCACCCATAACTGCGATTTCCGCCCCTGGGTACGCCAAGTTGATGTCTCCGCGGATATGTTTTGAATTCATGACGATATAAGCACCGCCGTAAGCCTTTCGGGTGATGACGGTGATCCGCGGTACCGTCGCTTCGCAAAAGGCATAAATCAATTTGGCTCCATGTTTGATAATACCACCATGTTCCTGGTGGGTGCCGGGAAGAAAACCGGGGACATCCTCATACACAACCAGCGGGATGTTGAACGCATCGCAGAAGCGGACAAACCGTGCCCCTTTGATGGAGGCATCGATATCCAAACACCCGGCCATAACCTGGGGCTGATTTGCGACTACCCCCACCGGCATGCCGTCCAGTCTTCCAAACCCGATCACGATGTTTTTGGCCCAGTGCTGATGGACCTCAAAAAAATACCGGTCATCCATGTTGGAACGAATGATTTCCCGAATATCATAAGGCTTGTTGGGATCCGAAGGGACCACATTCCGCAGAGATTCATCCCGTCGCTCGGGATCGTCGGTCACCGGAGAAAACGGGGGGTCCTCCATATTGTTCTGGGGTAGAAACGACATCAGTTCCCGGATCATATCCAGACAGGCCGTATCGTCCGGCGCACAAAAATGTGCCACCCCGCTTTTGGAATTATGGGCCATGGCCCCTCCGAGGTCTTCCTTATTCACTACCTCCCGGGTTACCGCCTTGATTACCTCCGGACCGGTGATGAACATATGGCTGGTTTTTTCGACCATGAAAATCCAGTCTGTCAAGGCGGGGCTGTACACCGCCCCTCCGGCGGAAGGCCCCATGATCGCCGTGATCTGGGGAACCACACCCGATGCCATGACATTCAGCAGAAAAATATCGGCGTATCCAGCCAGGCTATTGACCCCTTCCTGAATGCGGGCCCCCCCGGAATCACAGAGCCCGATCACCGGAGAACCGGTCTTCATGGCGGTTTTCATGATCTTACATATTTTCTCGGCATGCGCCAAAGACAGGGACCCTCCGAAGACTGTAAAATCCTGGGCAAACACAAACACCTGCCTGCCATGAATTTGGCCGTATCCGGTCACTACACCGTCTCCGGAGACTTTCTGGTCGGCCATTCCGAAATCCGTGCACCGATGGGTTTTGAAACGGTCCATTTCCACAAAGGTATCCGGATCAAGCAGACGTTGAATCCGCTCACGGGCAGTCAATTTTCCGGATTCATGTTGTTTGCGGATCTTGTTCTCCCCTCCTCCCTCCAACGCGCATGTTTTCATTTTCCGGAGCTTTTCCAGCAATTCAGACGATTCCATTCCTTCTCCTTTGTTGACAGGTCAAGAAGCTGTACGAACGATCCGTTTTCCCGGAACACCCAAAAACTTTTCAAGATAAAAATATATTTTATGTATCAAAAACTTTTTTTTTTCAACAGATAAAGAACAGCTCGGCAGGGATCTGTTAAAGGTACGCATTTTGTGCGGCTATTGCGCGTCAAACAACAGACATTGGACATGATGG
>CAZTKB010000144.1:0-8862 GCA_964614125.1 uncultured Desulfobacterales bacterium
GACCACATTCACTACTTGAGAAATATCCTTATAGGCCTCCGGCATTTCCTCCACCAGGGTCGATCTTCCGGTCCAGCGGACCAGAACACCTTTATTTTTCAGTTCCTGGTGTATCGACCGGCCTTTTCCGGCTTTCTGCGCGGCTGCCCGACTGAGTACTCGTCCTGCCCCATGGCAGGTGGATCCGAATGTCTCCTGCATGGCGGTTTCCGTTCCGACCAACACATAGGAGGCGGTTCCCATGTCTCCCGGGACGATAACCGGTTGCCCGATGTTTCGGTAATCCGGGCAGAGACTTGGGTGCCCGGCGGGAAAGGATCGGGTGGCGCCTTTCCGGTGTACGCAGAGGATTTGTGGGCGGCCGTCGATATGGTGTGTTTCGCGTTTCGCGATATTGTGGCAGACGTCGTATATCTGGCGCAGCCCCAGATTTTTCGGACCGATTCCCAGGGTGGACATGAGGACTTCCCGGGCCCGGTGCAAGAGGATCTGACGGTTGGCCCACGCATAGTTGGCGGCGCAGGCCATGGCTTTCAAATAGCGTTGCCCTTCATCGGATGGAATCGGAGCGCACGCCAACTGACGGTCGGGCAGGTGAATGCCAAATGAAGGGTTTTGTTTCATCATCAGGGCCAGATAATCATCGCATATCTGATAACCAAGGCCCCGGGATCCGGAATGCAGCATTACGGTTACCTGCCCTTCGAACAACCCGAAGGACCGAGCGGCATCCGGGTGGAAAACGGTATCCACCCATCCGATTTCGATGAAATGGTTGCCGGACCCCAAAGTTCCAAGCTGTTTTTTCCCTCGTTCCAGGGCACGATCGCTGACTGCGTCCGGATCGGCATCCGGCAGGCATCCCATGTCCTCCGTGTGATCCAGATCCTCCTGTTCGCCCAGTCCTTGCCGGATGGCCCATCGGCTGCCGGACTCCAGAACACGGCGTACATCGGCGGCGGACAGGCGAATCGATCCCGTGGATCCGACACCAGAGGGAATGTGCCGATACAGGGCATCGACCAGGGATTCCAGCTTGGGCTGAATCTCAGCCGCCGTCAGGCGGGTGCCGGCCAGACGGACACCACAGTTGATGTCGTATCCCACGCCGCCGGGAGAAATAATGCCTTTTTCCCAGTCGAATGCCGCAACGCCTCCGATGGGAAATCCATAGCCCCAGTGCATGTCCGGCATCGCCAAGGACGCCTTGACAATGCCCGGAAGCGAGGCGACGTTGACTACCTGCTTGCAAGCTTCCCGGGTATCCGAAGATTGCAGCATATCTTCGGTCGTGTATATGATTCCCGGAACCCGCATGATGCCGGTCGGGGGAATCCGAAAACGGTAGTCGTCCAGTTTTTGAATTTCCATGGGAAACTTTTATCGAAAAAAGTATTTTTTTCTGTTAAATATCCAAAATAATTTCGGAAAAAAATTTTTCACCACAACGCTCCACCCGGATTCCATGGTAGGTAACGGCCTTGATTTCCTGACGGACCCGGTGTCGGTTGCCATCATAATACGCAAAATCGATTTCTGCGGTCAATTGATATTCAGATAATTTCCGAAGACGGATGCCGCAGACCAGCTTTTCTTCTCCGGACCATAGATAGAGCAGTTCCCGCAGGTAATTGACCATGAGGTCGGGCCAGTCGTTTCCCTCCACGGTGAAAGAGACAGTTCCATCCACATCAACAGACCCCGGGTCCGCAATCAGATCGAACAACGAGAACCCGGCATTGGCAAACAATTCCGGCAGGCTGTTTCCGAACACCCGGATCCCCAGATCCGCGGTGTGGTCCAGAATCTGATAGAAGGTACCCCGATTTACAAAGGGATCCGGAATCGTCGGTTCCATGGTGCATTCCTGGGATACGGGAAGGTTCAAGCGCCCCCCCGAGCAGTTAAGCAATCTTCGTGCCAATAATTGACAAGGAGATACCGGTGGTTATTTTGATGGGGAAAGAAAAAAAATGCAACCGGATAATGAGGCAAGGAGGTCTATCCACAATGCGTTTCGATAAATTCACCATTAAATCTCAAGAACTGATTCAGCATGCCCAATCCCTGGCATTGGAAAACAACCACCAACAGATCGAGCCCGAACATTTGCTCAGCGTTATGCTGGGGGATGCGCAGGGAATCGTTCCGGCGATCCTGAGAAAACTGGGGGTAAGCCCGGCTGCCATTGCCCAGGAAATCATGATATCCATCAACCGCCTTCCGCGGGTTTCCGGTGCGGCGGATGTGTATATATCCCAGCGGACCAAGTCCGTGTTGGATGCGGCTTTTGCCGAATCCACGGCCATGAAGGATCAGTATGTCAGTATCGAACACATCCTTCTGGCTGTTTCGGATGAAAAAAAAGGGGATTCCTCCCGGATTCTGTCACGTAACGGTATCACCCGGGAGGCCATTCTCCGGGTACTCTTGGAAATTCGTGGCAGCCAGCGGATTACGGACCCGAATCCGGAAGAAAAATACCAGGCTCTGGAAAAATACAGTCGAAATCTGACCGATCTGGCCAGGTTGGGAAAGCTCGATCCGGTCATCGGCCGGGATGAGGAGATTCGGCGTGTAGTTCAGGTACTTTCGCGGAGAACCAAGAACAATCCGGTTCTGATCGGCGAACCGGGAGTCGGAAAAACCGCCATTATCGAGGGATTGGCTCAGCGTATTGTCGCGGGCGATGTGTCCGAGTCCCTGAAAAACAGGAGGCTGGTGTCCTTGGATATGGGGGCTTTGATCGCCGGGGCCAAATACCGAGGGGAGTTCGAGGACCGCCTCAAGGCGGTGATCAAGGAAGTGGAAAACGCCGAGGGGGAAATCATTCTGTTCATCGACGAACTCCACACTCTGGTCGGCGCGGGAGCCAGTGAAGGAGCCATGGATGCTTCCAACATGCTCAAACCTGCGTTGGCCCGGGGCACACTTCGTTGTGTCGGCGCCACCACGTTGAATGAATACCGGAAACACATTGAAAAGGATGCAGCACTGGAACGGCGCTTTCAGCCGGTTCTGGTTCGGGAACCCACCGTGGAAGATACTATATCGATTCTGCGGGGGCTGAAGGAAAAATACGAAGTTCATCACGGAATCCGGATCAAAGATTCGGCCATTATATCGGCGGCCACACTCTCCCATCGCTATATCACCGACCGGTTCCTTCCGGACAAGGCGATCGATTTAATCGATGAATGCGCGTCCCGCCTGCGCATCGAAATCGATAGCATGCCCTCGGAAATTGATGAAATTCAACGAAAGATCACCCAGTTGGAGATCGAGCGGGAGGCCTTGAAAAAGGAAACCGATGCGGCATCCCGGGAACGTCTGGAAAAACTGGCGGCGGAAGTGGCGGACATGCAGGAAGAACTGCGGGGCATGAAGGTCCACTGGGGGCATGAAAAAGATCTGATCCAGAAAATCCGGGGTATCAAAGAGGAACAGGAGTCGCTGGGTCTGGAAGAGCAGCAGGCCCAGCGGGAAGGCAACCTGGCCCGCGTCGCCGAAATCCGGTATGGGAAACAGGTCGAGTTGGCGGAACGGCTGCATCAGGCGAATCAGGAACTGGCAGCTCTTCAGGAAAAAGGGAAAATGCTGAAAGAGGCGGTTGATGAAGAAGATATCGCCGAAGTGGTTTCCCGATGGACCGGCATTCCGGTCAGCAAAATGCTGGAAGGGGAGCGCGAAAAGCTGATTACGATGGAAGACCGCTTGGGAAAACGGGTAATCGGGCAGAAGGAGGCGATCACCGCGGTGTCCCATGCAGTTCGAAGAGCCAGGTCCGGATTGCAGGATCCCAACCGTCCCATCGGATCCTTCATTTTCATGGGGCCCACCGGGGTTGGAAAAACCGAGCTCGCCAAGGCCTTGGCGGAATTTCTTTTCGACAGCGAAGAAGCCATCATTCGCGTGGACATGTCCGAGTATATGGAAAAACATTCCGTGGCCCGGCTGATCGGTGCGCCTCCCGGATATGTGGGCTACGATGAAGGCGGATACCTGACCGAGGCGGTCCGGAGAAGACCGTATTCCGTGATTCTGTTCGATGAGATTGAAAAAGCGCATGCGGATGTGTTCAATGTTCTCTTACAGATCCTGGATGACGGGCGCATGACGGATGGACAGGGCAGGACCGTGGATTTCAAGAACACGCTGATCATCATGACATCCAATATCGGCAGCCAGTGGATCCTGGAGTTGGGGGAATCGCGGCGGGATGAGATGGAAAGACGGATCATGGAGGCGCTTCGGTCTCATTTCAAACCCGAATTTCTGAATCGGATCGACGAGACCATCATTTTCCATAATCTGGAACGGGATCAGATCGGAAAGATTATCGATATCCAGATCAGACGGCTGGAAAAACGGCTGGCGGATCGCCGGATTGTGCTGAAGCTGGATGAAAGCGCCCGAAGACTGATCATGGAAAAAGGATATGATCCGGTGTACGGAGCCCGCCCGCTGAAACGGGCGCTTCAGCGGTATCTGGAGAATCCGCTTGCCGCGGAAATTCTTCAGGGACGAATAGCGGACGGCCAGACAGTGATTGCCATGGCCAGAGGCGGGGAGATGGCGTTCGGCGGAGAATAATGTCGGTTCTGAAAAAACGGTCCGGGATGACAATCCCATTGTCATCCCGGACCGAACTGTTTATTACTTTTCGTTCAGGTGGCTGATATAATCGTTCACCATATTTTCCCGATCGGCTGTAGTAACCACAGCGGGCAACAACTCCATGGCCCGGTTCATGGCCTCATCCAGCAGATTATGCTGGAGCAGTCTTTGGGCTTCCTGAAAATATCCCTGCGTCCGTTGGGTGGCGCTTTCCACCAGATTGCGACCTTCCTCTTCCGCCTGCTGGAGAATTTCCATTTTTCGTTTTCTACCTTCCTCCAGGATGCGTTCCTTCACCAGGTCCAGGCGAGCCTCACTGTCCTCCAACGCCTCCCGAGCCGTGTGGAGCTCTTTCAGTGCGACGGATTTTTCCTGCTCGATCGTGGCAAGGTCCCGCTCGATTTCGCGGCCGTGAGACCGTAGAAAATTCATCAGCGGAGGTCCGGCGTATTTCAGGATGACAAACATCAGAATGCTGAAATTGACCCATTTCATGACAATGTCATAGGTTCCCCGCCAGGAGGAGGTGCCACCGTCCGATGCCAGAACCATGGGGCAGAAACAGATCAGCATACCGATGATCCCCATGATTTGGAAAAGCAAAGAGGTTTCGGATTGTTTCATCAGATGAGCCTCCGTCCCAGCAACTGTTCCATGATCATGGTCGTAACCCCTTCCACTTCCTGACGGATTTCCTGCCGTGCCTGCTGAATTTGGCGGGAAATTTCGTTCATCGCCGTTTCCTTTTTTTCGGCGGCTTCCCGGGACGCCGCATCCAGAAATCGCTGGGCTTCCAGTTGCCCTTCCTCTTCCATCCTGTTCCGGATTTCAAAGGCCTCTTCCTTCACCCGGGTTTCCGCCTCCTGAATCTGGTTGGTCAGGCGGGTCAGCTCGTTTCGAGCGTCCCCGATATCCGTATTCAATTGTTCGAAGTGCGAGTTCCGATCTCGTATGGTTTGTTCGAGAGGCCGGAACATGACCCGGGTGACGATGAACATGAATATCAAAAACGAAACCAGTTGAAAGAAAAAGGTTTCATTGATCGTAATCAGGGCAACCTTACTGATGATTTCCATGGTGGTTCACCTGTGTTTGCGACCAAACATGGTTGTTTGGTGCCGGTAAATGAACGGATCTTTGAAATCTAGACAACAAACATAAGCAGCAAGGCAATGACCAGGGAGTAAATACCGGTGGATTCCGATACGGCCTGGCCGACCAGCATGGTCCGGGTAATCAATCCGGCCTCGGATGGGTTTTTCCCGATTGCTTCACAGGCTTTGGCCGCGGCCATGCCTTCACCAACTCCAGGGCCGATCGCGCCGAGGCCCATCGCAAATCCGGCGCCGACGAAAGCGGCCGCCCTGATAATATCTGCTCCTTCAATAGCCATTGCAGTTTCCTCCTGAAAAAAGGTTATACAAAATAATGTTTCCTGAAAATAGGTATCTATGTACTTGGGTGGTTCAAAAAACAAAAATCATGATCAAGGCGATAACCAGGGAGTAAATACCCGTAGATTCGGCCACCGCCTGGCCGACCAGCATCGTCCGGGTCAAGTCACCCACGGCATGGATATTCCTGGCCGTCCACTCGACGGCTTTCTGCCCGACGAAACCTTCTCCCATACCCGGACCGAAGGCGCCGAGGCCCATACAGATTCCGGCAGACAGCAGGGCCATGGCGGCCGCCCATGATTCAGAAGCCGGAACCTCCTTGAAAATCAGAATAAAGCTGACCAGCAGGCCGTAAATGGCCGTGGTTTGCGTGACCGCCTGAGCCAACAGCATCAGGTTTGTTACGGTAGTGGCATTGGAAGGATGACGGGCTACTCCTTCACAGCTGGCCTTGGCAACCAGTCCACCGCCGATTCCAGGGCCGATTGCGGACAAACCGGTGGCCAGGCCGGCACCCAAGATCGCGGCCCATGTCGGTTCCAGCGGTCGCTGGGAAAAATCCGTGAACATCAAAATAAAGGCGATGACGAGAGAAAAGATGGCCGGAGTCTGACAAACAGCCGATCCGACCAGCATATTGGTCATCAGCCGGCCTTCGGCGCCGGGTTGCCGGGAAAGGCCTTCGCAGGCGGCGCCGGCGGGAAAGCCGGATCCGATGCCGGACCCGATCGCGCCGAAACCCATACAGATGCCCGCGCTGAGTGCCACGGAAATGGAAATATATTGAGCCGAAAATTTGGTGAACAACAGCAGCATGGCCACGACCAGGGCAAAAATGGAAGCCGATTCCGCTACCGCCTGTCCGACCAGCATCAATTTCAGAATCTCTCCGGATTTTTCCGGCCTTCTGCCGATCGCAGAGACGGCACAAGCCGCCGCGTGTCCTTCACCGACCGCCGCCCCGATCGCGCCGAATCCGATGGCGATACCTCCTGCCGCAAAGGCGGCTCCATTGACCCATGTCGAAATTTGATAGTCCATAGGATTAATTTACCATCACAGAGATATAGACAATAGAGAGCATGGTGAATACAAAGGCCTGAATGGTTCCGGCGAACAGCCCGAAAAAGGCGTTGAGAAAAGGAGGCAGAATCAGGCTGTAGCAAAGGTAGGTGATCACCAGAATGATGATGGACCCTCCCATGATATTTCCGAAAAGACGAAAGGAAATGGAAACCACTTTGGCGATCTCGCCGATAATATTGAGTGGTGCCATGAAAAAGATCGGTTCGACGTAGGCTTTCAGATATGCTTTGAACCCTTTGGCTCGTATTCCGGCGTAATGGGACACCACAAAGACCATGGTCCCCATGCTGAGGGTGGTATTCAGGTCTTTGGTCGGTTCTTCAAATAAAGGAATGATTCCGATCCAGTTGGAGGTCAACAGGAACAGAAACAGGGCGCTGATCATGGGGGAATATTTTTTGGCCAGTTCCGTTCCCATCGCATCTTCGGTCAGGGTGTAGAGATTGGAAACCAGGATTTCTCCGACCGCCTGCAGCGGGCCGGGGAGAAGGCTGCGTTTCCGGGCCGTCATATACCCGAAAAAAAGCAGAAAACCAAACACAATCCAGGTCATGATCATGACTTCCATATTGAAGGTCATGGTGTATCCGCCCATATGGATCAGGATTTGATGAATTAGGCCCAGTTCTCCCATACATTGATTCTCCGATTAGCGATTGATGAAAAACCTTCCCTCCAAAACCATATTCCGGTCTGTAACCGCGGTACCCCGGTTTTTTATCCGGCGGATCGGTTCTTCTGAATATTTTGGATGTACTGGTGGATTCCTTCCAGGACAATGACAATCTGAATCATGAACAACCCGATGATGACACCGGCCACATGGAATTGGGGTTGGGTAATCCCCACATACAGCGGCACCGCCAGCAACAGATATCGGAATCCGATGGATTTCAGTGCCGTTAGCGCGGATTTTTTGGAAGAGGGTTGGATAGAGGCCGGAAGTGCCAGCCCCATCAGCACAAAGTTGACGATGCTGAATATGGAACCCAGAATCAGTCCCTTCCCCCACGGTTTGTGGCCCAGCAGGATGCAAACCAATCCGATGACAATGGCGATAACCATTACCCGGGAACCGTAACGCTTTTGAATGTCTCGGATCTGTTCTGTCATAACTCATTAGAATCTTTAAATGAATCAAATTTTCGATCCCGTTCGGTCATCTGGACGATCTGTCTGTATACGGTGCTTGCCCCGCCGATGACCCCGAGCACCGTCATGATGGTTACCATGATGCCTTTCCATCCCAGCCAGTTATCCAGAAAACGTCCCACAAAAAAGCAGAAAACGATGCATCCGGCCATGGTCAGGCCGATCTGCATGACAAAAGACAGATGCTCCGACCAGTTCCTTCCGGAATGAAATCGGATGAACTGTTTGATTTTATGTGAATTTCCTGTCTTCATTCCGCTGCTACGGTCCCATATAGCCGGTTGTTCGGGCATATTTGCCGGAAGGGTGCTTTTATCAGATAACCTTCAAATGTGTCAAGTTCATGTTCCGGATACTATCATACTAATGCCTTTCCGGCTATGGAAACGGTTCTTCCCACAGGGATCTGCCAAAGCCCTTCTTTTCGTGCGGGTAGGGCACGACGTACCACCAGCTTCCACTCAATCGCAAGGCCTGTTGGACAGGCGGGGCAATTTGCCGGGAAACCGGAGCGGGGGTGGCTTGTCCCGTTTTTACTCCCTCCCCAGCCGGTGGAAAGATTGTTGGCCCTGGCCCTGAGCCCCACTTTGATGAAGGGAAAAATTGTGGC
>CAZTKB010000145.1:0-8836 GCA_964614125.1 uncultured Desulfobacterales bacterium
AGACAGGCTTTTCCTGCGGGAAAGGCGGAATAGGTCCCCCGTTCCGGCTTTCCGGTAAAAAGGCTGATAGGCGATGCGGGTTGGGGCAGGGGAACCAATTTTTTCCCTTCACTTTTTCAGGCTGGGCCAAGGGTAACCATTTTTTTCTTTTCTACTGGCGAGAGATGGCAAGTGCTTCAATTTTTTCCCTCCCCACTGGTGGGGGAGGGTCAGGGTGGGGGGGAAAAAGTGGGACAAGCCACCTCCAGTTGGGCTTCCCGGATTGGCAAACGGTTGATTGGCCCGCCGTCCCGGCGGAAAGGCCGTTTGCTGAACGTAAAACCTAAACTTTTGCCAGCTTTTTCATGCCCACTTCATTTACTGCAATCCGATTCGGAAATGGGGATGTTCGGCACACCACTCCCGAACGGAAAGCGGTTTTTTGACGGAGCCCTGGTTCTGGGGCAACGGTTCTTGACAGCCCGAAGGATATCCGGTACCAATAGCCTTCTTTTTGGAGGAACGAAAGGGGAAGGTATGAAAATTCTGGCTGTGGATACCGCGACTCCCACCTGCAGCGTAGCGGTGGTGGATGGGACTCACCTGCTGGTTGAAGTGACCGTGGGGAAAGCGGAAACCCATTCCCTTCATTTGATTTCCATGATCGAACAGGCGCTTCACTGGAGCGGTATAACCATGGATGACCTGGACGCCTTTGCCGTCACCCGGGGACCGGGTTCTTTCACTGGTCTACGCATTGGCATCAGCACCGTAAAAGGGTTTTGTCTGGCGACAGGCCGTCCGCTGGTGGGTGTTTCCGCCCTGGATACACTGGCTCAACAGATCGAGGTGGAAAATCACCTGATCTGTGCGATGATCGACGGAAGGCGAAACGAAGTGTTCCGCTGCTGTTATCGCTATCAGGGCAGTGAATGGGCTCGCTTGATGGAGCCGGCCGCGATGGCACCGGAGCAGGCGGTGGCAGGAATCGAGGAACCTTGTATTGTGGTGGGAAACGGCGCTTTGCTATATCGGGATCTCATTGATCGGATGGGTGGAAAGAAGATCCGTTGGCCTCAACCAGACCGGCATATTCCGCGTGCTTTCACCGTGGCCATGATCGGGTTGCAGCGGCTGGAGGCTGGGGAGATGGATGACCACCTTAGCTTTGCGCCGGAATATTTGCGAAAACCGGATATTTGGAAACCATCTTGAAGGGTAGGAATCATGATTGCAGTCATTCAACGGGTCCGGAGCGGCAGCGTCTCGGTGGAGGGACGGGTGATCGGACGGATCGGAACCGGCATGGTGACCCTGCTGGGGGTTTCGGACACGGACGAACCGGCGGATGTGGATTTCCTGGTTCAGAAACTGGTTCATATGCGGATTTTCGAGGATGAATCCGGAAAAATGAATCGCTCTATTGGAGAAATCGGAGGGGCGATGCTGGTTGTTTCCCAGTTTACTTTGCTGGGAGACTGCCGGAAAGGCAGAAGACCCTCTTTTGTCCGGGCGGCAAGACCCGAACAGGCGATTCCCTTGTACGAGCGGTTCGTGGAACAGGTCCGGGCCACCGGGATCCCGGTCGAGACCGGACAGTTCGGTGCCATGATGGACGTATCTCTGGTCAATGACGGGCCGGTAACCTTGATTGTGGAAAGCCGAGTGTCATGAGGACAGGGACCCGGCTTGAAAAAACCAGGCGACGGAGAAGGTCACCTTGGATCTGCCTGGTACTGATACTTTCCCTGAGCATGGAGATAGGATCTGCTGCGACGGTGGACACGGCGCGGTATTCTCCATGGATCGGGGAGGCGGATTCCCTGCTGGTGAAGGATGATACCGGCAGGAATGTGGTTTCGATCCATGCGGACATCCCTCGAATTCCCGCCTCCACCCTCAAGATTTTCACCGCGCTGATGGCCATTCACTATCTGGGGACCGGTTATCGTTTTCCAACCGAAGCCTGGTTGAATGAAAAGGGAAATCTGGTCATCAAAGGGTTTGGAGATCCACTTCTGACTTCCGAGGTGATTTCGGATTTTGCCGGATATGTTCTTCAGCACAAACTCGGACCTTTTCACCAGATCATTGTGGATACAACTTTTTTTGATTCTGGAATTTTTATCCCCGGTGTGGAAGATAACACCGAACCGTATAATGCCGGAGTCGGCGCGCTATGCGCCAATTTTAATACCGTAGCTTTTCGTACCGATGATCGAGGCCGTTTGGTGAGCGATGAACCCCAGACTCCGCTGGTCCCGTTGGCGATGGAAACCATCCGGAGAACGGGGATGAGATCCGGCAGAATATCCTTGTCCCGGGATTCCCGTACCAATGCACGGTATGCCGGCGAGTTGATCGCCTGGTTTTTGAAACAGGGCGGCGCGGTGTTTTCAGGCCCCATCCGGGTGGAAGCCGGGGGGGATCCGGTTGGGGGGCGTATGGTTCGATGGGTATCTCCGTATACCCTGCCGGATATTGTGTCTCGCATGTTGGAGTTTTCAAGCAATTTTTTGGCCAACCAGCTTTTTCTGACATGCGGTGTGAAAGCGGCCGGCTTTCCCGCCACTCGAGAGAAGGCGATCCTCGCGGCCCGCCGGTTCATCAGCGAGCACCGATTGTCCGAGAGCATGGTGATCGTGGAAGGTTCGGGGATTTCCAGGGAAAACCGGGTTTCTGCATCCGATCTCGATGACTTGCTGGTCCTCTTTGAACCATACCGGAATTGGATGAAACGGCAGGGTGGTGAATGGTTCAAAACAGGAAGTCTGGACGGGGTGAGGACCCGTGCCGGATTTATGGAGGGCCGGGACGGGCGGCGGTATCGATTTGTGGTTATGCTGAATACACCGGGAAAAACAATGGAAGCCGTCATGAAACGGCTTCAGGAAGATCTTCGGTAAGAGGATATATTCCCTGTTTTTCTGTTCAGGGGGTTTTCCCCATTGTGATGTGCGCATAGGCGCTGTGGTTGTGAATCGATTCGAAATGCTCCGCACTGACGGCAAACCAAGTGATATTGCTGTCGCTGTTCAGTTTCTGGGCGATATCCCGGACTACGTCTTCCACAAATTTAGGGTTTTCGAAGCCTTTTTCGGTAACAAATTTTTCATCCACCCGCTTGAGAATGGAGTAGACCTCGCAGGAGGAGCAGGACTCTACCAACTCGATCATATCTTCCAGCCAGATGAATTTTTTGAACCGCGTGCGAAGCCGCACCTCTCCCCGCTGATTGTGGGCCCCCATATCACTGATTTCTTTGGAACAGGGGCAAACCGAGGAGATCGGGACGATCACCTCGGATACGATATCGATTTTGCCGGATTCTTCACTGGTACCGATGATTCGGCACGTATAATCCATCAGGCCCATGGCTCCGCTGACCGGAGCCCGCTTTTCGATGAAATAAGGGAATGTCACTTCGATATGTGCGGAAGCTGCATTCAGATGGGCTTTCATTTCTTGTAGAATTCCGGTGATTCCCTTGAGCGAAACCTCGGGTCCGAACAGATGGAGCAGTTCGACGAACCGGCTCATGTGGGTGCCCTTGTTCGAATGCGGCAGGTTGACGTACATATTAATGGAGGCAACGGTGTGTTGCCGGCTGTTTTTCCGATCCAGAACGATGATGGGATAACGGAGATTTTTGACGCCCACCTTGTCGATGGGAATGTTTCGATAATCGCGCTGGTTCTGAACGTCTGACATGAAAGAAGTCGCGGGAAGAAATTGCGGATTCTTATCCAGGTTCAGAGAATCGCTGTATGGTTTCATGGATTCAGTCGGCATGATGGTTGGGGTTTGGTATCGGCGGTCGGATTTTCGGATTTCGCCCTCCCCGCCGCGTGGTATTGTTATCGGATTTCAGCAGATAGTCAAGGTTTACATGATGCAATGCCCGAAAAATATTGCCCCGGACCGTCCGGTTGTTTCGATAAAGCCCTTCAAGGATGGATCGGATTTCCTGGCGCTTGGTCCGACCCGACGATGGGCAGGGGTTGGGAAAGATTGGAAACTGTCTGTCCGCCGCATACTTTCGGATGAGTGATTCACCGGTATATGCCAAAGGCCGGATGAGGGTGAATTTCCCCTGGAAAAATGGCTGGGAAGGCAAAATGGTTCCAATTTGTCCGGCATAGCAGATATTGATGAACAAGGTTTCGATCAGGTCGTCCTGATGATGCCCCATTGCGAGTTTATTGCAGTTCCACTCCTCTGTGAGTTCGAAGAGCCGCTGCCGCCTGAGACGGGAGCATAAAAAACAAGGATTTTCCCGGTTCTCGGGGCTATGAGCCAGTATTCCGTGCCGGGTTTTTTCCACCCACAGTTTCAAACCCATCTGACCGATCAGGTTGGAAAGTTCCTTGGAGAAACTCGGATTGAATCCGGGGTCGATATAAACCGGAAAGAGGCTGTATTGAACCGGGATAAATTTCAGCCGTTCCTGAAGGATCCCTAGCAGGGTCAAGCTGTCCTTTCCGCCGGAAACACCGATGACGATCCGATCCTGGTCAGAGATCATATGGTAATTGTGAACAGCCCTTCCGACGGATCGGTTGATCCGCCGGAATGCGGGGGAAAGGTCGGTCATGAGATTTCAGAACACAAAGGCGGGTACGCAGGATTTCCACCGGCAACCGATTCGGTCAACCGGCTTTCTCCGATGAACGGTCCGAGGCCAGTTTCACCTTGCCGGCCGCGATTTCCCGAAGGCACACGACGATGTCCTCGTTTTTGGGAGAACTGATCAGGTATTCGGATCCCTCCCGGATCTGCCGGACCCTCTTGGCCACCATATTGGCCAAAAGAAATCGATTGGGAACCCGTTTCAGACAATCTTCGATGGTGATTCGCGCCAAATTAACCTCCTTGTTACAGTATTTCCACCAGTTCGTAACATCGTTTGCCACCTGGGGCGGTCAGAACCAGTTCATCGGATGGTTTCTTCCCGATGATGGCTTTTCCGAGCGGTGATGTGATGGAGATCCGCCCCTGGTCAATATTCGATTCTTCGGGGCCGACCAATTGGTATTCCACGGTTTCACCGGTGTCGATATTTTCCAGAAGGACACGGCTGCCGAACACGGCGCGATCCTTGGGCATATTGCCCGGATCGATGACATCCGCGACGGCCAACTTGAACTCCAATTCACTGATCCGGCCTTCGATAAAGCTCTGACGTTCCTTGGCGGCGTTGTATTCCGCGTTTTCGCTCAGATCTCCATGGGCGCGGGCCTCCTCGATTGCCTTGATGGTTTTCGGGCGATCGTCTTTTTTCAATTTTTCCAGCTCTTTTTTCAGTGTATCATACCCTTCTCGGGTCATCGGTATTCGGTCCAAGGTATTGCACTCCCGGAAAAATCAGCCTGCCAGCGGCTGAAACCATAAAAGCCGGTTCGGTATTCACAGATCCGAAGCCAGCGTGTTGCCGATCACCGGTACTTGCCTGGTACCGGCACCCCAACGTAGCGGAGATCAGGTCAGATAGTCCTTTCCCAGGATCTCCGCGATCTGAACTGCGTTGGTGGCGGCACCCTTGCGGATATTATCCGCTACAATCCACAGGTTGATCCCGTTTGGGATGGATTCATCCTTTCGAATTCTGCCGACCAGGGTCAGATCCTGCCCCGCGGCGTCGATGGGCATGGGATAAATCCGATTTTCCGGTTCATCGACGACGCGGACGCCGGGTGCCTTCTGTAGAATTTCACGAGCCTCGTTGGGGGTGATCGGCCGTACGGTTTCAATATTGACGGATTCCGAGTGTCCGTATATCACAGGAACTCGGATCGTCGTGGCGGTCACACCGATGGAGTCGTCCTCCATGATCTTGTGGGTCTCGTGTACCATTTTCATTTCTTCCTTGGTGTACCCGTTTTCCAGAAACACATCGATATGGGGGAGGCAGTTGAACGCAATCCGATGGGGATACACACGAGATGGCATGTCCGCTTCCGCCAGAAATGCACGGGTCTGTTCCAATAATTCCACAATGGCCTTCTGTCCGGTTCCGGATACCGCCTGGTAGGTGGAAACCACTATCCGCCGTATACCAACCGCCTGATGAATCGGAAACAGGGCTACCACCATCTGAATGGTCGAGCAGTTTGGATTGGCGATGATTCCTTTGGTGTGGTATCCGGCGATGGCATGGGGATTGACTTCGGGAACCACCAGGGGAATCTCGGGATCCATCCGCCATGCGCTGGAATTGTCGATGACCACACAACCTTCGCGTGCGGCAGACGGGGCGTATTTCAGGCTTGTCCCCCCTCCGGCGGAAAAAAGGGCGATATCTGTGCCGGCAAACGATGCTTCGGTCAATTCCTCCACGACTACCGGTTTGCCCTGAAACGTCAGTGTTTTGCCGGCGGATCGGGACGAAGCCAGAAACTTGATGGATTTGACCGGGAAATTCCGTTCTTCCAGGCATTGGATCATCTGGTTGCCCACAGCCCCTGTGGCGCCGGCAACCGCAACATGAAACGATTTCTGAGACATGGTCGTTCTCCTACCGGATGGAATGAAAAGAAAAACTGACGGCTTTATGGAAAAATTCTCCGCCGGATCCCCCAAAAAGACCGGATGACCCTGCATTGGAATGTTTCAATAAAGCCGTCTGAAATAAGACTGGTATGGGGTCCGGTGTCCATCAATACCGGAATCCCAGGATTTTCAAATGTTCATTATATCATATCGAATGAATAAAATCTACAATCAGATCACCGACCTGAGAAGTCGAATATCCCATTTTCCCGGCCGAGACACTCCGTAAATTATCCCGGAGAACTTTTTGGACTGCTTTTTCAATGATGTCAGCGGCTTGGGTTTCTCCCAAAGAATCCATCATAATCTGGGCAGCCAGAATGGCGGCAATGGGGTTGATCACCTGCAGACCGGTATACTTGGGGGCGGATCCGCCGATGGGCTCGAACATGGAAACCCCTTGGGGATTGATGTTACCGCCGGCGGCGATACCCATGCCGCCCTGAATCATAGCGGCCAGATCCGATATGATGTCACCGAACATATTGTCCGTGACAATGACGTCGAACCATTCCGGATTTTTGACCATCCACATGCAGATCGCGTCCACATGGGCATAATCGGTCTGGATATCCGGATATTCGGAGGCAACCTCATGGAAGGTGCGTTCCCACAGGTCGAACGCATAGGTCAAGACATTGGTTTTCCCACACAGGGTCAGTTTTTTGCGTTTGTTGCGCTTTTGACAGGTTTCGAAGGCAAAGCGGATGCACCGCTCCACGCCTTTCCGGGTGTTGATGGATTCCTGCACCGCGACCTCATCAGGGGTTCCGCGTTTGAGGCATCCTCCGGCACCGGTATATAGGCCTTCCGTGTTTTCTCGAACCACGACGAAATCGATGTCCTCGGGTCCTTTTCCCTTGATGGGAGTGTCGACGCCTTCATACAACCGAATGGGTCTCAGGTTGATATATTGATCAAAATGGAAACGCAAGGTCAACAGAATGCCTTTTTCCAACAGTCCGGGGCGGATATCGGGATGGCCGATGGCTCCCAGATAAATGGCGTGTGCGCGGGAAAGGGATTGCAGGGTTTCTTCGGACAGAATTTCCCCGGTTTTCCGGTAGTGGTCCCCTCCCAGGGGGTATTCGGAAAAATTCAGCTGGAAACCAAGTTTTTGGGAAACGGCCTGGAGGACCTTGATGCCTTCGGCGACCACTTCCGGGCCGGTTCCATCTCCGGGAATAACGGCTATCGAATACTCTTTTTTCATATATGGATCCTGTCTGGCTTCATGGCCGATTCGGTGGATGGGTCGGCCGGGTTATCAGGTTGTGGGTGTTGTGGGCTTTTTCCGGGAAAAACTGTTTATTCGGGAAGATAAGCCAGGATGGAAGACCCGCCTTGGACCCGGTCTCCTGGAGCTACGGTTGGTGACGCCTCGCGAGGAAGATAAATGTCTACACGGGATCCGAAACAGATCAGACCATATCGTTGGCCTCGATATACGGGCTGATTTTCGGTGATCCGACAAATGATCCGTCGGGCGATCAAACCGGCGATCTGCATGAAACAAACAGATGTTCCGGATTCGGTGCGGAGCAAAACGGCGTTCCGTTCGTTGTCCGTGGACGCCTTGTCCAGATTGGCGGAGACAAATTTACCCGGGAAATAGGCAATCCGCTCGATCGTTCCATCATAGGGTATCCGATTGACATGCACGTTGAAAACGGACATGAAAATACTGATTTTCGTGCATGTGTCCGGCCCGAAGGGGGTGTCGTCCACGGGTTCGACAACCAGCACTTTCCCATCGGCTGGAGAGACCACGGCTCGGGGGGAAAGGGGGATCAGCCGATCCGGATCACGAAAAAAAAAGCAGATGAACAGCGTGATCAGAATTCCAACCAAAGCGGGGATGGTGAGGCCCAGCAAGGCAAAAACGGCGGTAACAAACGCCGCGGAATAGATAAACGGATAGCCGGCGGCCGCAATGGGAAAGGCCGTGCTACCGGGTGGTTCGGAAACAGGATAGCTGTGATGCATGGGCGGTTGCATTCCGATTGGGTGAATGGGGATGATCGCCGTCGATCGGAATCATCCGGTATCCAAGTTCCTGAACCTTTGTTTATAGCCAAACCGTTAAAAAAAGTCAATGGAAGATCCCGGAGTTGCCACGGATTCGTCAAAGGACTGCATCTGGTGCGCCCTCGTCATTCCCGCAATAGAGGGAATCCAAACAGGAAGCCGACGGATCGGATTGGGTGGCAGCCGAATTGCCCGCCGTCCCGGGGCGACCTATCCCGGTTTCCCTGGGAAAAGAACTCGGCGGGATCTTTAGAGGAATCTCGATTCGGAAATGGGGTTG
>CAZTKB010000146.1:0-8764 GCA_964614125.1 uncultured Desulfobacterales bacterium
ACAGGATCCCCTCCCATCTGGTGGGGCTGGGTCAGGGCTGCCAAACTTTTCCCTCCCCACGGATGGCGGAGGGCTCAGGACCACAAACCATTCCCTCCCCCCTGGTGGGGCTGAGTCAGGGTGCCAAACTTTTCCCTCCTCACTGGTAAGCTGGGCCAATGCTGACAATACTTTCCCTCCCCCTGGTGGGGAATGGCTCAGAGTCACAATTCTATTCCCTCTCCCCTGGTGAGGCTGATTCAGGCTGCCAAACTTTTCCCTCCCCCTGGGCTGTGGGAGGGCTCAGGACCACAAACTTTTCCCTCCCCACTGGTGGGGGAGGGTCAGGGTGGGGGGGTAAAATCAGTGCGGAGTTCCACCCGGAAATTCATTGAAAATACGGGATGGTTCTTGTAGTCTCTGAAGGAAGGCCGTACAAGAGGATTTTTCCCCCCCGATTTACCAATTATCGGAGCATCGGATGCGGTATGGGATACAAAATTTACGCGGTTGCGGACATTCATGGAAAACCGGACAGGCTTGAGGCCATCCGGCGGAATATCGAACGCCATCGGCCGGATCTATTGATCCTGGCCGGCGATATTACCCAATACACCCGGGTTGGATACACGGTGGATTATCTGGCCCAGCTTTCCGTTCCGCTGGGCTATGTCCGTGGCAACACGGATCGCAGGCATGTCGACATATGGATGAAATCCATCTTGGAAGCGCGTGATTTGCATTTGAAGCGGGAGTCATTCGGTGGTATGGATATCGTAGGGGTGAGTGGAACTTTTCTTCTTCCCTTTCGTTCCCGGATCGGTTTTCGGGAAGCCAGGATGGTCCGTGCCCTGGCTTCGTTGTTGACTCCGGGATCCATTCTGGTTTGTCACCCACCGCCGCTGGGGATCTGTGATCGGGTTGCCGGCCGTTTTTCCGCAGGCAGCAGCGCCATCGCGCGCTTGGTTCAGACTTGTCGGCCAGGGGTGGTTCTTTGCGGGCATATTCATGAAGCGTCCGGAACCGGTTTCCTGGAAGGGACGCGGATCGTAAATTGTGCGATGGGTGGCGGACGGGAAGGAGCGATTCTGGAATTTTCCGGAGACGGCGGCAGTACATTGATCTGGCCGGCCCGGGAATCACCCGGTTGACGAAATGGTCCGCTCCGGAGGGCCGGGGCGGAGCGCGGATGGCAATAATGTCCTTTTTATTTATTGGGAAGTCGTCAAGCTCGAAAGGAAATAATATGTCAGGCAAGATCTTGTTCTATCGAAGTATGGTGCTGTTTGCGGCCGCTGTCTTTCTGATTACGGCACCTTCCTGCTCCAAGAAAAAAATTTATTCCGAACCCGGAGCTTCCCAGGCCGGGTTGGCGGGAGGGAAGGGGATGGGTTCGAGCTCCGACGCCTTTGGAGGGGGCGGACGTTCGGGAGGTATCGATGAACAGAGCCTTCGAGGCCAGGGCGGTGGAACCGGTGGGACAGGCGGCATCGGTGGTGTTGGTGCCGATTCCAGCTACGGCGGATCCGGCGGTTCGCTTGTGACCGAAGACATCTATTTTGAGTTTGACAGCGCGGTTCTGCTCCCGGAAGGCCGCGATATCCTCAAACGAAAAGCGGACTTTCTTCGGGCCAATTCTTCGGTTTCCATCCGGATCGAGGGGCATACGGATGAACGCGGAACTCCGCAATACAATATCGCGCTCGGGGAGCGGCGGGCGGAAGCAGCGAGATCCTTTCTGGAGAGTATGGGAGTTCCTTCCTCGCGGATGGATACCGTGAGCTTCGGTGAGGAACGACCGGTGGATCCCGGTGCGAACGAAGCCGCCTGGGCACGAAATCGGCGGGTGCATGTCGAGATCATTCGGTAACGGGTTACGTCTGATGGGAAGAGCACCGACACGGCCTTCCTGGAATCCGGCCGTGCTGCGTGTCGGTGCAGGAGCCTGAACCATGGCCCTTGAACGCAAAGTGACTGTTCGGGTGGCCGGGGATGTCCCGGCCATTTGTGACCAAGTGGCCGAAACCTTGGAAGCCGCCGGTTTCCCAGTGGTTCGGACCGATGTGGCGTCCGGTGTTTCGGAAGAGCGGATTGCAGACGTTTCCGCAGAAGTTTTCGGGGATTCGGAAACCGGTGATACAGCGGTCCGGGAAGAAGATGTGGCCCGGCTGATCCAGCGGGAACTGCTGACGGAAAAGCCCCCCAAATATTTTACCGGAGTAACGGTGGCCGCCGGTACGATCCCCTCCGACCGGGTGGATGGGGATTTTTTTGATTTTTTTCAATTTGGAGATCGTTGTCTGGATGTGATGATCGGTGATGTGATGGGCAAGGGGATTCCTTCCGCCCTGATGGGCGCAGCTCTGAAAACCCTTTTTCTTCGGGTGATTCAAGAACTGGAAAATTCGGAAATCCACCCTGTCTCACCGCCTCATCCGGTTCATATCGTTTCCCGGGTTCAGGCTGCGGTTATCAACCGGCTCAAGCAGTCCGGGACTTTTGCCACCATCTGTTACGGACGCTTTGACATCGGCCGCCGTCTTTTCCGGTATGTGGATTGCAGTCATACAAGAACCGTCCATTACCAAAGGGCATCGGAGAAACTCCAGCTCTTGAGCGGAATCAATATGCCGATTGGATTCCCGGAAATGAAACCGTTTGTGGAAAGACAGGTTTCATTTTCGGAAGGCGATATTTTCTTCTTCTATTCTGATGGATTGACAGAGGCCAGAAATCAGGAAGGAGAGGTGTTCGGCGAAAACCGTTTGCTGAACAGCCTGAGATCCCATATCAAACGGGAACCGGATGCCCTCATACGAGATGTATGGGACGATGTGATGCGGTTTTCGGGCTCCCATCTGATTCATAACGATTTCACCAGTGTGGCTGTTCGTATCGAAACCGTGGCGAAGGACGGCCCAGTCCGGGAATCCGAGCTCGAAATTCCGTGCGATATCCGATGGACTTCCGATGTCCGACGTTTTATCCGTGATTTCGGCATGTGCGGGCCAGGCGCCGAGATATGGAAAGACCGGTTGGACATGCTGGTTTTGGCGGCGACCGAAGTCGTCACCAATATTATTCGCCATTCCTGTGCACGCCATCCGGACGTCAGGATCCGGATTCTCGCCCGAAAAACACCCGATACCATTGAGGTCTCCTTTTTCGATCGAGGGGATTCATTCGACCCGGGAGGTGTTCCTCCACCCCGGTTTGATGGAAGCCGGGAAGGAGGGTTTGGCTTGTACATCATTTCCCATGCGGTGGATGAATATACCTACACGCATGATTCGGAGGGCAACAATTGCACCCGTCTTCTGGTTTCGATGCGCTGACGGACTTCGCGTTGCCGGGAAGGGTTGAACAACGGTGGATATAGATCCCCTGGTGGAATCATATGGAAATGTGGTCGTGGTTCGGCTCGATACGGAGGAATTGGATGCCCGGAATGCGCGGGAAGTCGCCGACCGGATCGGCCGGATCTTTACAAAAGGAAAACAGGTGATACTGGATATGGCGGACGTCCGGTTTGTCGACAGTTCGGGATGTGGGGCTATCCTATCCTGTTTTCATCAGTTGCAGGCATTGGATGGAGAACTGAAGCTGACGGATGTTCAGAAACCGGTACGACAGGTTTTTGAATTGCTCAAGCTGCATCGGATCGTCGAGATCCATGAGAACCGGGAAAGTGCGATCCGTTCCTGCCATCTCTGAATTCGGGAAGCCTTGACGAAACTTGCGGGTTTCCGGCATGTCATTTCAGGTGGTTGCCGGTTTCCGGAAAAGCGGGGCCGGTTGGTTTTTCGAAAGCGTTGGACCGGGAGGTAAATCATGGAAGCGATGCTGTATGAACCGTTTGCGGAGGGTGCGGTCCAATGCAACCTCTGCTCCCACCGTTGTCGTATTCCCGCGGGAAAACGAGGCATTTGCGGAGTCCGGGAAAACTCCCAGGGCAGGTTGATGACCTTGGTCTATGGCCGTCTGATCGCCCGACATGCGGATCCCATTGAAAAAAAGCCTTTGTTTCATTTTCTTCCGGGCTCTTATTCCTATTCCATTGCGACCGTTGGATGCAATTTTCGCTGCCGGTTTTGCCAGAATGCAGATATCGCCCAGATGCCGGCGGAACACGGCGGGGCCATTCTGGGGGAAAGTGCCACCCCGGAATCCGTCGTTTCGGAAGCCCTTCGTTTGGAATGTGAGACCATTGCATACACATATACTGAACCGACTGTTTTTTTGGAATTTGCGCTGGATGTCATGAAGTCCGCCCGGAAAGCTGGTATTCGAAACGTCTTTGTAACCAATGGCTACATGACCGAAGAGGCTTTGGAACAAGCCTCTCCTTTTTTGGATGCAGCCAACGTGGATCTGAAATCGTTCCGCCCGGAATTCTATCGGGATGTCTGCGGCGGTCGCCTGAAACCGGTGATGGAAACCTTGATCCGCATGGTCAAAAAGGGAATCTGGGTGGAGGTTACAACCCTTCTGATCCCCGGGCTGAACGATCAACCGGAGGAACTCCGGGATCTGGCCCGGTTTCTCTCGGAAGATCTTGGGCCGGATATCCCCTGGCATATCAGCCGTTTTCATCCGGACTACCGAATGACCGACCGCCCCCCGACACCGGTGGCTACTCTGAATGCCGCCCGGCGGATCGGGCTGTCGGCCGGGCTTCGGTATGTTTATACCGGAAATGTCCCGGGAGAAGAGGGCGGAGATACGTTCTGCCCTTCCTGCAACGCTTTGGTGGTGAAACGATGGGGCTTCGAAGTTCGGGAAAACCGGATTCGGGAAGGCCGGTGCCCAGCCTGTCGGGCCCGGATTGCCGGGGTGCTGGAGAAGATCGGTCCGGAAAAGGAAAGTGAATCATGAGTGACCAGAAGAATCATCTGCAGTTGGCTTGGGGCATACTGCTGACAGCCGCCGGAATCGGAGTGTTTTTTCGGATCCCCCAGGTGATGCCGCAAATTAAAACCATTCCGCAGTTTGCCGATATCATACCCTTCATCTATTTTTGTTTTTATCTGATAGGATTTCTGCTGATTGCGGGCGGTGTGCGCAAAATCGCAGGTAATCTCAGAAAACGGGAGTGATGCGACCTACCACCGAAATACCTGACAGAAAGGATATAGGAAGAATTCATGGAATCCCATGTGCCGAACCGAGAAGAAGCCTTCGCTCTGCTGACCCGTTACAATCAATCGGAAAGCCTGATCCGGCATGCCCTGGCTGTGGAAGGGGTAATGCGCTACATGGCCCGCAAACGGGGAGGGGATGAGGAAAAATGGGGAATCGTCGGGTTGGTCCACGATCTGGATTATGAACAGTATCCGGAAGAACATTGCACCCGGACCGCCGAAATTCTCCATGGACTGAACTGGCCGGAGGAATGGGTCCGTGCGGTAATCAGTCATGGATGGGGTCTGTGTTCCGACGTGGAACCGGTTACGGATATGGAAAAGGTCCTCTATGCAATTGATGAACTTACCGGCCTTGTGGCGACCTCGGCATTGGTTCGGCCGTCCCGGAGCGTAATGGATCTGACGGCAAAATCCGTGCTGAAAAAATGGAAAGACAAGCGGTTTGCCGCCGGCGTGGACCGCTCGGTGATTGAACAAGGATGTGCCCGCCTGAATATGGACCTTTCCGCATTAATTACCGATGTGATATCCGGCATGCGAGAGGTGGCGGATGCCGTCGGTCTCAGAGGAAATCTTTAGGCTGCCGTGGCTGCCCGGGTGACTACCCGAACAGTTATTCCACATATAGCTTCTGGCCGGGGATCAGCTTGCTGGATGACGTCAGGTTGTTGATGCTGAGAAAGCGATCGACCGGCATTTTGTGGCGGGAGGCGATGGAAAACGCATTGTCGCCTTTTCGCACCTGATATTTTTTCAGGCCCGCCAGCGGGGAGCTGGACGGTTTCCTGTCCGAAGGGATCTGGATTACCTGCCCCACCACCAGGTTGATGGAAGACATCCGGTTGAATTCCTGGATTATCTTCACCGTAGTACCGTATCTCTTGGCGATGCTGAACAGATTATCGCCGCTATTTACTTCATAGGTCACCGGTTGCTGAGGTTCTTTTTTGGGACTTCGCTCACGGGCTGGAGGGGCGGCCGCCTTGGCGGCTGGCTGCTCCGGGGCCGACTGGGCTACCACCAGGGTGGCGCCCACTTTGACTTTCGTGTTGGTCCGGATATTGTTCAGCTTGGCGAGCTGTTGCGCGGACATACGGTGTTTTTTCGCGATACCGGTCAGGGTATCCCCCTTTTTGACCACATAGGTCGGGGATGCGGCAGGCTGCTTTTCTTTCACCGGTTCGGAGGGAGTCTGGGAAACTTCCGGGATATCCTCCAATTTGGCCATCAGAATGTCGGTGTAACCGGTGGGGATTTTCAGGGCATAGGTGTCTCCCGGAGTGATTTCCCACCGTAATTCCGGATTCAGGAGTTTGAGGTCGGTGTGTGGGATTCCGGTCGCATCGGCGATGCTTTTGAGATGCAGGTTTCCCTGGATATCCAGGTTTTCGAATTCCAGGGGAGGTTCGGGTTGAACATCCTCCAGTCCGTATTCAGCTGGATTGGATACGATGTGGAGAGTCGCGATGAAACGGGGAACGTACCGGGCGGTTTCACGGGGAAGCTTTTCGTACAGATCCCAGAAATTGTCCAGGTAGTTGATCGCCTGGGTGTTGATGGTCCGCATGACCCTCCCCTCGCCGCAATTGTATGCCGCCAGAACGGTTTCCCAGTCCCCGAACAGGTTGTGCAGTTCCTTCAGATAGGAGATCGCGGCTTTCGTGGACTTATACGGATCCATCCGTTCGTCGATATAATTGTCCCGGGACAGGCCGAACCGGTATCCGGTCGAGGCGATGAATTGCCAGATTCCCAAGGCTCGTGCGGAAGAGTACGCATTGGACTTGAAGCCGCTTTCGATCAGGGGAAGCCAGGATAGTTCCACGGGAAGCCCTTCCTTGACGAATTCCTGCTCGATCCAATGGCGATACCGGCCGGAACGCCGGTATGCGTTGATGAAAAAGTCTTTTTCCACCCCGGCTGTCATCAGATGGATTTCCGCTTTGACATGGTCATTCATCACCAGGGGAATGCTGTTGTGGTTCGGGCGCCGGGCGACATAGCGGGAGGAGTAGATTTCGACAATCCGTTTGGAGATCAGATGACGAAGGTCCTCTTTCTGCTGAATCAGCCGGGGCCGGTTGTAGGTGTTCACTTTCAGGATCAGGCTGTATGCGGTGTCCAAGGCCTGAAGGGCGTTGTCAATTTCCCCTTTTTGCCAGTAATCCTGGGACAACTGGCAGAAATCGAGGGCCTCGTCCAGGATGTTCTGATTTTGGGGGCCGAACTCCAGATATTCTTCATCCTCTTCCGGCGGAACCAGTTCCTCGTCGGTGTCGCTGATTTCCCGCGGGAGTTGTGATGGATGCGCAATGATGGTCTCTCGAGATCGGGAAGGTGGTTGGGTACCTGATCCGATGCCGGTAAATGATGGCTTGGTCCCCGGAACAGCGGCGACTTTGGGGGAAGGTGTGGCTTTTTCCGTTTTGTGTTGGCTCGCGCAGCCCGTTGCGAAAGCGATCAGACAACATAACGTCATGAAAACTCGAAAGTGTATCTTCACAGCGGTATCTCCCGATCCCTGGTGGGTTGTCATCAATGATTAGGAATATTCGGGAATGTATTAGCCTGATTGAAAAGGCTGTGTCAAGTCTTTACCTCCTTCGGGCAGGAATCCGCCCCGGTTCTGAGCCTTGTCATGGGCTTTTCGGTAAAAGCGGATTGCGGTTCGGTGGCAGGAGAAAAGCGCATCTATCTGGATAAGTACCCGGAACCTGATAGAATTCAAAGAGGATTGACGAAATTTATTGCTTTTTATGGCAAAAAAAGGCAATATTGCAAGATAAAAAACAGGTGCCCGCGGCCGGAAGGAGCCACGGACACCTGCGGAAGTCAGAAGAATCCAGAACCGGGAACGTTGGCGATCTGGCAAGAAATTTTTTTAAATGTAAAAAAAACGGTTGATTTTTTCAGCGGACAAGGTTAAAAGCTGAAATTCTGTTGGGCCGATCGAAGTCAGAATCGGATAGCGCCAGCGTAGCTCAGTTGGTAGAGCTACTGATTTGTAATCAGTGGGTCGGGGGTTCGAGTCCCTTCGCTGGCTTCATCGGTTCCGCGAACCTTGATACAACATTAAAGATCGTATTCGGATCTTATATTCCGGTGGGGTTCCCGAGTGGCCAAAGGGAACAGACTGTAAATCTGTCGGCGATGCCTTCGGAGGTTCAAATCCTCCCCCCACCACCAGCCTTGCGAGAGCCGTATGTAGGAGACCGGCCCCGGCGATATGCGCCGGTGACCGAAACAGTCGTATACTACAGCGATTTCTGTCCGTATGGTTCGAAGTACCGGAGAGCGTTTCAGGCGTTCGCCGGCCGGGTGATATGAGCGGGAGTAGCTCAGTTGGTAGAGCTCCAGCCTTCCAAGCTGGATGTCGCGAGTTCGAGCCTCGTCTCCCGCTCCAGACCGGCTGTTTCATCCAGTCTCTTGCTCAGTCAGATGTCCTGTACGCCCACGTAGCTCAGTAGGTAGAGCGCTTCCTTGGTAAGGAAGAGGTTCACCGGTCCGATTCCGGTCGTGGGCTCCATATTTTTTGGTTCGGTTTCGCAATCAGTTGATATCGATTATTCGGGTTTTTTTATATCAGGGGAGGTAAGGAAATGGCGAAGGAGAAATTTGATCGGTCAAAGCCGCATGTGAAT
>CAZTKB010000147.1:0-8729 GCA_964614125.1 uncultured Desulfobacterales bacterium
AGGGCCACCATTTTTTTCCCTCCCCACTGGTGGGGGAGGGTCAGGGTGGGGGGGAGTGAAAGCGTCATAAACCACCCCCGCTTCAGCAATGCGGATAAACAGCTCTCCGTCCCGGGGGGACCTATCCCGCTTTTGTCTCGGAGAAAAACTTGGATGCAAGCAAGGGTATCCCTGTTTGTCCATTCTGTCCACATTGTCCAATGAAGGAGCGGCATGGGATTAGGGGGCAGAACAGAATAAACAACCGATGGGCCTCGCATCATGTGGTTGGAATTATGACGCTGAAAGTGGAACCATATCCCGGGGTCGAAGACACCTGGATACTTCCGGCATGCTGCCGAACGATCTGGTTGGCGACAAACAGGCCCAGGCCGGTTCCTTTGCTGCCTTTGGAGGAAAAAAACAAGGTAAACAGCTTGTCTCGGGTTTCCCGGTTCATGCCGGTTCCATCGTCGATGATGTCGAACCGGATCCGGTTTTCTTCCCGGCTGGCCTGAAAGGTAATCTGATGATCGGTTTTGGCTGTGTCTCGGATACAGGCATCCATTGCGTTTTCCAAAATATTCATCAGCGCGGAACGCATTCCTGCGGGATCCATTTCCATTTCACCCAGGGTGGGATCCAGGTTTGCGATAATTCGGATTCCGTGTTCCCGGATCTTGGCCTCCATGGTTTTGATGAGGTCCATCGAGAAATCCCGGAGGTCCACCATCTCGCGGTGAATTTCCCTTTCTTTGGCATAATACAGGATATCCAGTACCATTTTTCCGATGCGGTCCGCCATCAGCCGGATGGTTTTTAACCCTTCCTGTATACCTTCCGAATCTTTTCGTTTCAGGCCGGATTCCACGAGGTAGATGCCGCCGTCCAGTCCGGTCAACAGTCCTTTCATCCCATGGGAAATGGAACCGATCATCAATCCCAGGGCCGATAGGTTGCTTTGGAGCTCACTTTTTTCCCGAATCAGCGTTTCCAGGTTTTCGGTATATTCCCGCAATCGATTCCGGCTGACGATTTTTTCGAAAACTTTTTTCAAGGCGATTTCCAGCACATCGATATTGATCGGCTTGGTGATAAAATCCGCGGCCTGATCCTTGAAACTGACAATGGCCAGTTCCATATCCCCGTGCCCCGTGATCATGACGAATTCCGTATCCGGGTTTTCCGCCTTGATCTTCCGGAGCAGTTCAATACCATCCATCCCCGGCATCTTGATGTCCGATACCACCACCGTCGGGTGATGCCGGTGAAAGAGAGACAGCGCCTGTTCTCCGTTTTCAGCACAAAACACCTGGTATCCGGCATCCGTCAAAGAGATGCTCAGGACATCCCGGATATCCTCCTCGTCATCCACCAGCAGAATGGATGGATTCATCGTGATTCTCCTGTAACGGAAACAGCAGGATAAAACATGTGCCGTGTCCTACCTCGGATAGAACCGTAATGGTCCCACCGCATTCCCGAACGATTCCGTAACTGATGGAAAGTCCCAGCCCGGTGCCCTTTCCGACCTCTTTGGTGGTGAAAAACGGTTCGAAAATTTTTTCCTGGATCGATTTGGGAATCCCGCTCCCCGTATCAATCACTTCCACTCGGACATGCCGTTTGGTTTTCCGGGTAGTCAGCGTGATTTTCTTTTCCGCACCCGGACCGTTCCGGATTTTCCAGCGCTCCTCAATCGCATCCCGCGCGTTCAGGAGCAGGTTGATGAACACCTGCTCCAGGCGGCCGGGATCTCCCATGACCATCGGCAGATCCGGTTGGATACGCCACTCCACCTCAATCCCTCGAACCTTGAGTTGCTGGCTGAAAATTTCGAAAGCCTTTTCCAAAATATCATTGATCTGCACCCGTTCCAGAACGGCTTCGGATTTTCGGGCGAACTGCCGCATGTGCAAAATGATCCGGGTAGCACGGTCCACGTTGCTATCAATCTTCTGCAACATGCCTGCCAGGATATCCTCTGCCAGCGATTCTTTCCGGGCGACTTTCTTGAGCAGAAAGCTTCCGGCGGTCTTGATCACGGAAAGGGGCTGGTTCAGTTCATGCGCCACACCGGTGGCCATTTCCCCCAGCGTAGCCATCTTGCTGGCCTGAAGAAACTGCTGCTCGGTTTCGAGGCGTTGGGTGATATCCGATGTCGTTACCAGGAGTACCTTTCTCCCGGGATATTCCGCCGGGCTCAGCCAGATATCGACAAACAGGATCCGGCCGCTTTGGTGTGCCTGTTTCACCTTGTTCAGCACCTGGTCGGTAAGCAGGCGGGTTGCATATGCTTCCCGTTCTGATTCAATAAACAGATCCAGAAAGGGTTTTTTCAGGATTTCCTGGGGGGGCCATCCGTATACAGCAGTCACGCTTCGGTTGCAGTCGATGATCGACAAATGTTCCATATCCAGGACAAACACGGGATTGGGAATATTGTTAAAAATGGCATGGTATTTTTTTTCGGAACGCTCCAGACTCTGTTCGAGCTGTTTTCGCTGGGTGATGTCCAGACACACTTCCATCACAGCCACGATATTGCCGTTTTCGTCCCGAATCGGAGATGTTCGGGCTACCCAGCATGTCTCGGTTCCATCCGGATTGGGGCGGGTCTCTTCTCCGGTATGAGGTTTCCCGTCGATCAATGTCTGGGTGACCGGGCAGGGATAGCATCTGGATTGCCGACCTTTGTAGGCCTGAAAACAGAAATCTCCGCAGCGGGCGTCGAAACGTTCCGCGAACTCCCGGTTGAACCGGATCAGCCGGTAAGAAGTATCCAAAATGGTGATGAGGCAAGGAACCAGTTCAAAAAGGTTCTGGTATTCGTCCCGCTGTCGGTTCAGCTCACCTTGTTTTTCGGCGATTTCCCGTTGCATGTGGTTGATGGCATCCGCGAGAAGACCCATTTCGTCTCGTTGTTTCAGATTGACTTCCCGGCTGTAGTCACCTTGGGCGATGTGCCGAGTTCCGTCAATCAAGGTGTTGATCGGATGGCTGACAAACTTCAGCATGAAGGCGACGATCAGGGCGGAGGTGCCGAAAAACAGGATGACGGACAACAGACTGACGCTTTTTTTGTAACGGGAGATTTCCTGATCCGTTTTTTCCAGGGAAATCACGACATCCAGAGCTCCCAGGATGGATTTGTCGGCTGGATGGACATGACAGGGATCTGTGGAGCAACTGGGTTCATTGCAAATCGGGCTGATGATTCCCAGCAGGGAGACGTCTTTCGTGGATTGAAAGACGCGGGTGCGCTGATTCAAGGCCAGGTCCACCAGCGGCGGATCGGTTCGGTGGCAGATATCACAGGCCTCGGCCTTGATATTGGTGAATGTGTTGACTTCCGTATCCAGGTTGGAGAACTTGATCTGCCCTTCCTTGTTATAAATCCGGATATGGATGATATCCTTTTGTTTGCCGATATTCTGAATGATCTGGGTGATGTCGTCCCGGGAATTCAGCATCATGGCATAATGGGCGCCCAGCCGGATGGTGTTGGTCAACCGGTCCGTGCTGACCATAATATCTTCCGTAATCCGGCTTTTGTGGTAATTGATGTTGAAATACGCCCATATGGATACGGAAACCAGCAGGGTCATTCCCACCAGAAGGGTGAGTTTCATGAACAGGCTTTTCCGGAGATGCTTGAAGGAGACGACCATGCACCACCTCCTCATTTATCGGAATCCGATCCGGGATAGGTTCAGATCTAGCCCCAGTAAGTTCATGGAAATGCCCATTGCATATCCCAGCAACTGAGGGAGATACAAAACCGGAATCTCCCGGACCTGATGGTCGGTCCGGTAAATGGTGCGTTGAAATCCTTCCAGATTCATCTGGCACATCGGGCATACCGTGACGATGGTGCCGGATCCCTGGGCCGCCTCCAGAATCCCTTTGACCAGCGCCAGGCCAACCTCGTAATGGGTATTCATGTGAGAGGCTCCGCAGCAGGCGGCACCTTTTTTCCAGGCAAACACGTCGGCTCCGGTTGCCCGGATCAGGTCTTCCATGGATTTGGGATCCTCCGGATCGTCAAACACCTGATAAGGCCTCAGGCATTGACATCCGTAATACGGCGCAACGGAAATACCTGTGAGGGGTCGAACCACCTGCCCGCGGATTTTGGAAACATCCATATCAGAGGAAAGGATGTCCAGCAGGTGCCGAACGTGAACCTTTCCGGTCACGGCCAGCCCATCCGCTTCCAGGACCTGATTGATTCGGCTGGTGGTTTCCGCATCGGTTCGGATTATTTCTTCCACCTTTCTTAGGTTCAGGTAACAGGCGCTGCAGGGCACCATTATATCCATACCCGGACCCATTTTTTCGGCAATGGCCAAATTCCGTGCCGGAAGCGATTGAGCCAGAAGCCGACTTTCCGATTCTGCGGCGCTGGCTCCACAACATGTCCATCCTTCCAACTCGATTAACTCGATTCCCAGCGCTTCCATGACGCATCGGGTGGACATGTCGTATTCTCTGGCCGTTTTTTCGAGGGAACATCCGGGGTAGTATAGATATCTCATTCCTGGTTCTCCAGTTCACGTACCTTCTGAAACAGATGGTGTAAATCGGGTTGGCCCCGAGAAGAAAATGACAGCGGAATCTTTCCGCTTTTCATAAGGCGGAATCCCAGAGAAGCGTAATGAAGGGGGAGCAAGGGGTTTTTCATTTTCCAGAAATATCCGACCATCAATTCCATCTCCTGTACCCGACCGTGTTTCCGGACACTTTCCAGAAAATTTCGATAGAATCGGGCCGTGGAGCTGTTCCGGGTATGCCCCATGGCGACGCCCAACTGTTTCAGATCCGCCATGACCTCGGTCAGAGGAAGTCCGCGCGGGCAGCGGAGGGTACAACAATAACAGGAAGAGCACATCAGAAAAACCGGACTGGCAAACACTGCCTCCGCGGGTTCGTCTGACAGAATCATTCTCCACAGATGCCTTGGTGTTACCTCCATGGCAAACTCATTGGGGCAGGAGGCCGTGCAGGTGCCGCATTGGATACAGGCGGAGATCTTTTTCCGGATCTCCTCGAACGGGTTGTCCCGACGGGTACTGGATGATTGATTATTGTCCATATCCACTCCTCTGGTTGAATGGATCAGGTCTCTGATGAGACGGGTGGGGTTGGTGCCGGATTCTCGGACAGACATGCATCGATGGTTCCGAACATTTGCCGGGGGAGCCAGCCGTTCATCACCGCCGCATCGTTGGGACAGATGGCGGCGCACGCTCCGCAACCCTGGCAACGAAGCGGGTCGATCACAATCCGGTCCCATTCCGTTTCCAGACTTCGGGCACCGTAGGGACAGGCGGCAATACATTGCTCGCAGAGGCTGCACAGGCTGTTGCGGACACGTGCCATCACCCGGCTTTCATCTATGGCGGCATGAGACAGGATGACCAGCGCCTGTTGGGCGGCGGCCTCCGCCGAGGCAATGGATTCCGGTATGGATCCGGGAGCCAGGCCGATGCCGCAGGCAAAGACCCCTTCCCGCGGGGTACTGACCGGTTTCCACTTGATATCCGCTTCCTGGTAGAAACCATCCGGATTCCGATCGATGCCGAAAATGTGACAGAGATCGGTATTGGGAGAGGCCGTGATGCCTGCTGCCAAGATAACCGCATCTGCTTCGATGCGTACCGGCCTGCCCAGCACCGGTTCATCAACCTGGACGTAGATTTTCTCATCCTTTATCTGGACATCCGGAGGCGCGTCTTTTTCTACAGCAATGAAAATTACCCCGGATTTTCTGGCCTGCGTATAGGCGGATTCGGAAAAACCGAGTGTCATCATGTCTCGATAGAGAATGAAGACGGATATGTCCGGATTCAGGGTTTGGAGCACCGATGCCTGTCTGAGCGATGTGGTGCAGCAGACACGGCTGCAGTAATTTCGGGGTTCCTGCCGGGTTCCGGCACACTGGATCATTACCACGGATTTCCATTGCCCGATGTCCGGATTTCCGGACGTAAGCCGGATTTCCAGCGCTTTCTGGGTGAGAACGGCCGGATGATGGAGGACTGCGGAGTCCGGAACTTCCGCCTCCCTTCCGCCCGTGGCCAGGATGGTGATACCATGATCGACCCGGAGCGCCGATCTGTCATGTTTTTCCAGTATGCTGTGGAACCTCCCCGCCTGCCCGTTGCAGGCAGCCACGCGGGTTTCGGTATGCAGGGTGACTTGGGGATGATTCTGGATTTTCTGGATAATTCCGGTCAGAAACGGATGAATCGGTTCACCGGTGGGGGTCTGGTGCAGCCATGTCAGATTTCCCCCGGGTTCGTTTTCCTTTTCCACCAGATCTACCGGATATCCATGGTCTGCCAGGGCCAATGCAGCGGTCATCCCAGCAATTCCGGCCCCAACTACCAAGGCTCGGGGGGTAATCGGAACCATTTGCCCGGCTTCGGGATCTGCAGCTGCCAGCCGATTGATTCCTGCTTCCAGAAGCCGGGCGATTTCCTGGAGAGTGTCATCGGAGTTTTGGCTTATTTCCAGTAATTTCTTTCGAAATACCGATGTATGAATATCGATCATTTCCATCAGGGACGCGGATAGCCCGAGGCGTTGTTCGATTTTCGCAGCCATGTTCGATTCGATCTGCTGCGGACAGGCTCCAATCACCAGGCGATTGAAATCCGGCGAATCCAGATCCCCTGCGATCCGGTCCATCCCGGCAGGCGTACAGATCTCCCCGACAAACTGAACGCGTTCCAGAAAAGGCCGAAAGGCAAGCAGGGACAAGAGACGAGACTCATCGATTTCCAGACACCGGTTGCAGGAACAGACCAGAACACGAACCCGGGGAGGTTCGCGGGAAATGTCCCGACACTTCAAAAGGGTGTCGGTTTTCGAATCCCATTCGGCGCCATGGAGGATACGGGATGCGTTCAATGCGGCTGCAGACGATAGGATTACGGTTTCCCGGATATCCCGCAGGCCGGTGACGGATCCTCCCAAAAATACGCCCCTGGTCTGGCTGCGTACGGGGAAAAAAGGATCCGGATCGGGAAATCCCCACGAATTCAACGAAAGGTGGAACATGCCGGACAGGTCTTTCATGGCGGGAAGGGGGCGTTGACCGATTGCCAGAACCGCCATGTCGGCGGCTGATTCCTGCATGGTTCCGGAACGATCGGCATATCGAAGGATCAGCTCTCCGGTTTTTTTATCTGTCATCATGCTGTGTACCCGACCACGGATGAACCGGACGCCTGCTTCGGATTCTGCCTGGTCCCGGTACCGCTGGTACGATTTGCCATACGTGCGCATATCCATATAGTAAATGCTGGCCTCTATTCCTGGGCCGAACTTTCGGGTGGCCAACACCGCTTCCTTGATGGAGATCATGCAGCAGATTCGGGAACAGAAGTCTGCCTCGGACTGGAAATCCCGGGAACCAATGCATTGCAGCCAAGCGATCCGCCGGACCGGACGGTTGTCTCCCGGCCGAAGGAGAGAGCCGGCAAATGGGCCGGAATGGCTGATGATCCGTTCGAATTCCAAACTGGTGACCACACCGGGAATCCGGCTGTACCCCATTACGTTGCTGCCGGACATCGGGTTAAACAGAGCGGAACCGGCATTGATTACGACAGCCCCGGCCCGGATCTGTCGATCCAGACGGGATACAGCCACCTGGTATACCTGCATGACTTTGGGAATCAGGGCATCCGGCTCAAAGGGTTTGATCAGGTAGTCCAAGGCACCGATCTTCATGGCTTCCACAGCGGTTTCCACCGTGGCATAGGCTGTCATCATGATGACAGATAGATCCGGTACCAGTTTCCGGGCTTTTTCGAGTACTTCCACACCATCCATTTCCGGCATTTTGATATCCAGCAGCATCAGGCAAAACGGTCGAGCCTGGAGCTTTTCCAGCGCTTGTTTCCCGGATTCCGCCGTTTCCACATGAAACCCTTCTTCCTCGTGCAGCCAGTCCCGGATGGAATCCCGAACAATCGGTTCATCGTCGACCACCAGAATCGGAAAATCCTGTTTCTCCTGGCCCGGAAGGTGTATGGCACCGGTCGGACAGATATCCCGACAGGCTCCGCAACGGGTACAGGAAACGGGATCCAGGCGGAAAATCGGTGGCCAGGCGTGCGGTAAGGGTGTGTATACCGCCTTTCTCATGGAAAACCCGACATTAAAGGAATCCGGTACATTCACCGGACAGACTTCGACGCACAGGCCGCATCCCATGCACCGCTTTGAATCCACGTATCCGCTTCCGGTTCGCACGGTGGCTGAAAACTTTCCGGCTTCGCCTTCGACGGATAGGACCTCCGTGTCGGTCAGAATTTCGATATTCCGGTGAACCAGCCCTTTCCGCAGGCAGCGTTGGGCGGCCTGGTCCCGGTCGATGGTCGGCAACATTCGACACATGCCGCATCCGTCGGTGGGAAACTGGGCATCCAACGCACTCAGCAATCCGCCGATGACAGGAGATCGTTCCACAATGGTGACCGTGTGGCCGGTTTCCGCCAGATCCATGGCGGATCGCATGCCTCCGATCCCTCCTCCGATAACCAGAACATGTCGCATCCCATTGTCCATGATGACTCCTTTTTATCCCTACAGACCAACAGCCTCGGGAAATTCCTTTTCACGGAAAACAGACAGCGGCGGCGGATCCTCCAGGCGGCGGCCGGCCTGGTAATCGAAAACCCCTTGGGTTCCATGGGCAACCATCCGGAACAATTCCATCACCGGAATATCGTTGGGGC
>CAZTKB010000148.1:0-8658 GCA_964614125.1 uncultured Desulfobacterales bacterium
GATCGCCCAGATACACCCTCCTCCGCCGGCTCCCGTAAATCTGGCGCCGCAATTTTCCTCCCGCGCCGTTTGGATGAGTGCCTCTCCGGTTGGGTCCAGCACCGCGGGCGCCATTTTCCGTCGGAGCTCTGTTTCCCGGTTCATACTTTCGACGGCAGAAGGCAAATCGTTCACCGAAACCGACGATCCGAAGTCTCGGGTAAGTCCGGCAATTTCTCCCCATTCCTTCCGGAACATTCCCTGAAGAAACTGACGTACCCATATTCCATTGATATTTTTGGATTCATGAGGGATTCCACAATACGCGAACAGCAGGTTGCCGGAAAAACGTGACAGATTTTTCCGGGGAATCAGCGGGAGCCGTTGAAATGCTGAGGACCGTATCCCATCTTGCCAGGTCCACAGATGAACTCCTCCGTATGCCGCAGCCAACTGGTCCTGAAGTCCGCATGGAACTCCGGCGATGCTTTCTTCGACCAGATGAGCCAGCCGGACAATTTCGTTGCGGGAAAATGGCTTACCGTTGGGATAGCCGGTCAAGCGGCTTAAGGCCGCAGTCAAGGCAACCGCAGCTGCCGAAGATCCTCCCAGCGCACTTCGGGGGGGAGATGGGGATTGAATCCGTATACGGATACCGGATACCCCCCAATAGGCAACCAACGCACAAACCAGGCCCAAGGGATGGTCAAAGGGAAGGGAGTTGACGGAAAAGGTGGCCGGGTTGAAGCCATCCGCCTCGATCCGGATTTTCCCGGAATGATACGGCGAAAGCTTGACCGTAGTTCGAAGATTGATGGCAAAGTTGACGGTGCAAGGGCGATACCGGCGCAGAGGCAGATAAAAAGTCCGGATATCAAGAGTCCCTCCCATATCCACCCGGCAGGGGGCGGATGCCTCGATGACATTCTGCGTGGACAACCTGGAACTGTAATCGATCATCAATATTTATTCTCCCGTTTCGGATTGCCGGGATTTTTCATCCCGCTTCCGACGGATCCCATCCGCCCGCAATTCCCGCAAAAATGAAAGACTGCGGGGTGTTTTTCCCAAATGATACGGCACAAAGGATTCCAGAAATTGATTGCCTTCCTGGATGGAAAAGGAGTCCGCCCGCACCCGGAAAACGCAATCGAAATCAGTCTTTTCCATCCATTCCAGCAAATTCAGTGTTCCTCTGGAAAGAGAGGTTTCGGATATCATATCCTTCCGGCATTCCGGGCATACCGCACCGCCACGGATAATGTCCATCTCCATTCTGGCATGGCCGGTCCGCGCCAACTCCCGGCAACAGCGGCAACAATGGAACAGGGACGGCCCCATCCCCGAATATTTCATAAAACGGATCTGGAAACAGATGCTGGCCAACACCGGTGAGAAATCCCCCTGATCCAGAGCCGCCAGGGAAAATTCGGCCAGATGGTACAGTTCCAATTGCTGCTGTTCATTTTCCGTCCACAAGAGAAGAATTTCCATCCAATAGCTGGCAAACGCTGTTTTTTCAATATCGGAACGGATTCCGGCAAACGGATGGAGCAGGGATGCTTCCTGCAGCAAAGGGAGTCCCTTCCCTTCGACAACCACCACGCTGACAATGGAAAAAAGCTCCAGCAAACCCGAAAACCGTTTCCGGCTTTTGCGGGCTCCCTTGGCGAAAACCGTTATCTTCCCTTTTTCAGGCGAAAACAGGGTAATGATCCAATCCGCTTCTCCATAAGCGACTCTTCTCAGGACCAGTGCCCGGGTGGAATAACACGACATGGGTATTAAATGCCCAGCAATGTGGTGGCAATAACAAAGTAACAGGACACACTGATAATATCCAGGGTCGTGGAAACAAAGGGTCCGGTCGCAACCGCCGGGTCGATATTGATTTTGGCCAAAACCATCGGTACCAGAGACCCGATCAGACCGGCTGCTGACATGGAACAAATTACCGCCAGACCTACGGAAAGGGCGAAGGTGAAAGTACCATAGCGAAACTGGGCCACACTTCCCAACAGAACCCCATAAATGGAACCCAACAGAAAACCTGTGGAAAGTTCCTTGAACACCACTTTCCATATCTCCCGGATATTGATCCTTCCGGTGGCCAACCCCCGAACGACGATGGTCGCGGATTGGGTGCCGACATTACCACCCATGCCGCAAATCACGGTGATGAAAACAGCCAGGAAAGCCATTTTCTGCAGGCTCTGTTCGAAGTATGCGATGATAAAAGAGGCGACGACACCCCCGATACAACTGGCAAACAGCCAGGGGAGCCTGAGCCGGGAACTTTTCAGGATGGATTTGTTTTCCACGAACTCATCGCCGGTGCCGGCCATTTTCAGTATATCTTCCGTGGCTTCCTGGCGAATGATGTCAATCACGTCATCCACGGTTACGATACCGACCAGCTTGTTGTTGTCATCGACAACCGGAACCGCCAGAATATCGTATCGCGCCACGATTTTGGCAACTTCCTCCTGATCCATCCCGGTCTGGACCGAAAACACGTCGGTAACCATGAATTCCTTCAGCGGTTTTTCCGGAGGAGCCACCACCAATTGGCGGAGGGAGCTTACGCCGACAAGACGGCCGTATTCGTCCACCACATACAGATAAAAGGCCATTTCGACGTCGTGGTGTTCGGTTTGAATCGCCCGGATGGCTTCCGCCGCGGTCATTTCCTGTGTCAGAGCGATAAAATCCGGGGACATAATGCCGCCGGCCGTTTCGTCGCCGTACCGCAGCAACCCCTCGACCTCCTCCAGTCCTTCTTTCTTCATTTTTCGAAGAATGGCATCAGACTTTTCGGTAGGAAGCAGTGCGATCAGATCAGCGGCATCGTCGGTCGGCATGCTTTCCAACACTTCCGCAATCCGCTCGATGGGAATCCCTTCGATCAATCCCAATAACACGTCCTGATCCAGATAGCTGAAAAGCGCCCCTTTTTTTTCGGTGCTTTCAATCAGGTCGAACAATCTGCGTTGACTCGCCACAGGGATAGACCGAAAAACAGATGACAGGTCGGCTGCATGCGCTTTGTTGACGATTTTGCGCAGATTGTGCAGGGCATCTCTGCGGATCAGCCTTTTTACGCTCTCTACCAGAATTTTGTTTCGATCCGCTTGAATGTTCATACTTATCCAATCAATGACGGCTTTGGGAAAAACCCGGACACATCAAAAGGATATATCCGGACTCTTGCCAAAGCCGTCTGAAAAAGATCTGGTTTCGAGTTCATGATCGGTTACCGAAAAGGGTGGTACGTCGTTAAGGTTGGTCCGCCCTCCTCTCAATCAACGATCTGAATATGAGAACGAGACCGCAGTTCATCCAGCCATTTGGCAAATCGGGTATCGACAATTTCCTTGAACATGATGGATTCAATTTCCGGTGCCGCCTGTTCCAGCGTTTTGCCGGCCGTTTTGGCAAATTCCTTTATATAGAAAATCTGATATCCCTGTTCCGTCTCGATGACATCGGAGTATTCTCCGGCGGACAACCGAGCGATGGCTTCCCGAATGTCAGGGGCCAAAGCCTGAATTCGAAACAGCCCCAAATCCAGATGCTGTACAGAAACACCGTTTTCTCCTGCGTACTGAATCACAGTTTCCGGTTGGGCATCCTGTTTCAGTTTTTCCAGAATGCCTTTCATCACCTCCCGAATTTTGGCCCCTGTGACTCCGGAAGTAGAAAGAGGAGGCTTGGCATAAAAATTTTTCAAATAGACCGATTCCTCTACACCGTATTTTTCCGGATGGCTGTCATAATAGGCTTTGATCTCCTCCCGGGTAATCACAATTTTGGATTTGATCTCCCGGTTCAGTAGATTGGCCCGAAGCAACTGTTCCCGCATTTTTTCGCGGTAGGACACCATCGTCATGTTCTCCCGGGCCAAGGCATCCAGAAACTGTTGGTCTGAAATGGAATTGATCTGTTTGATGCGTTCGATGGATTGATCGATTTCTTTTTCGGTGACGACCAACTTGTATTTGGCGATCTCCTGGTCCGTCAATTTCTGGTCGATTAACTGGCCGAGGACTTCATGGCGCACCTTGGCCAGCATCTGGCGCTCTTTATCCGGAGGATACCCGGAATCCAGGACCTTTTCCCGGTAGGGGTTCATTGCCCGTTCCAGTTCGGTTTGGGAAATCACATCATTATTGACAATGGCTACGATCCGGTCCACCAGTTCGGCCGCCGGGGAAGGTGACGGCGTGACGACCATCGTGGTCACACAGAGTACTACGGCGGCCCACACCTCATTTCGGCAGAAAAAGCTGCGCTTATCCATCTTCCCATCCCCTGTTCCGGTCGTTTCCATGGTATACAATCTTATTGGTTAACATGCTGAATGATCTCTTTCAAGATGTTTTTGGTTTCCCCCAGGATGCCGGATATTGTATGCTTTCCCAATTTAACTTTCAACACCTCATCCGGCGTAAGTTCGCATCGCCCATTTTCCGAATGGATCCATTCGACGATTCCAAATGGATTTCTTTGGTGAATTCGGGAAAACCGAAGCAGCAATTGCTGCCGGTTGAGATCCAAGCGCTTGACACCGGCATGAATACACAAAATTCTGAACATGATTTTCAACAGCAGGTTGTCCGCCATTTCCGGAAGGGTTCCGAAACGATCCGTGAGTTCCTTTTTATATTCCGCAATTTCGTGGATGGCATTCATCCGGGTCAAACGCCGGTAAATCGCCATACGTTGGTCGATATCCGGAACAAACGTTTCGGGGATATAGGCACTCACCGGCATATGAATATCGGGTTCCAGTGCCTGTCTTATCGGCTCGCCTTTCAACTCGGCGACAGCCTCCTCCATTAACTGTAAAAACATGTCATACCCGACGGCAGCAATATGACCGGATTGTGAAGCACCCAGAATGGTCCCCCCACCCCGCAGCTTCAAATCGTTCATGGCAATTTCAAATCCAGCCCCCAGGTCGCTATGCTCCATCAGAACTTTTAATCGTTTCTGGGCGTCCCTGGTCAGTCGATGATCCGCCGGAACAAACAGATAGGCATAGGCCTGTTCGGAGGAGCGTCCGATGCGGCCGCGCAATTGATACAATTGGGACAAGCCGAAGGTATCCGCCCGGTTGACGATCATGGTGTTCGCCAAAGGAATGTCGAGGCCGGATTCGATAATCGTCGTGCACACCAGCATATCGATATCATGCTTCATAAATCGCATCATGGCCCCTTCCAGATCTTTTTCCGGCATCTGACCGTGCGCGACATCCAGTCTCACCTCCGGAACCAATTCTCGGAGGCGTTCGGCCATGGAGTAAATGGTATGTGTGTTGTTGTGAACAAAATAGATCTGTCCGTTTCGGGCCAGTTCCTTCCGAATGGCATCTACAATGACCAGATCATCCCGTTCCAAAACGTAACTGACAATCGCCTGGCGATGTTCCGGTGGGGTGGAAATGACGCTGATGTCCCGGACACCCAGTAAGGACATATGGAGGGTACGGGGAATCGGAGTGGCGGTCAGGGTCAGCACATCGATGTTTTCTTTCAATTTTTTCAGTTTTTCTTTATGCTTGACACCAAAACGATGTTCCTCGTCCAACACCATAAGTCCCAAATCCCGAAATTCCACATCAGGCTGCAGAAGCCGATGAGTCCCAATCACGATATCCACACCGCCGCTGCGAAGCCCTTCGAGGATCGTCCGCTGTTCCCGTTGTGTTCGAAATCGGCTGAGTGTTTCAATCCGTATCGGATACCGCTTGAAACGCTCGAAAAAAGTGGCAGCATGCTGTTCCGCCAAAACCGTCGTAGGAACCAGGACCGCCACCTGTTTGGAGTTGTTCACAGCCAGAAAGGCGGCCCGCAACGCCACCTCGGTCTTTCCATACCCCACATCTCCGCAGATCAGACGATCCATGGGCCGGCTGGACTGCATGTCCTGGAGGACCTCTTCAATGGCTCGAAGTTGGTCCGGTGTTTCCTCGTAGGCGAATCCCGCCTCGAAATCCTTGAAGTAATCGTCCATTCCGGTAAAACTGTAACCATCGGCGACTTTGCGTATGGAATACAGCTTGAGCAATTCTCCGGCGATTTTCTCGACGGATTTCTTTACCTGCTGTCGAACACGGTCCCAGGATTTTCCCCCCATTTTATCCAGAACCGCACCTATCCCCTCGATCCCCAGATATTTGCGGACCATATTCATCCGTACGACCGGGAGATACAGTCTGTCTCCGTCGCGGTACACCATTTGGAGGAAATCGTCCGTGGCTCCGTCAACGGTCAGTTTCACCAACCCTTCATACTGCCCGATTCCATGATCCTGGTGAACCACGAGATCTCCACTTTTCAATTCTCCCAGAATCAGGCGTTCCGTTTGAATTTTGGGTTTAGAGAACCGACGGCGATGGTGTTTTTTCCCGAAGATTTCATCTTCCGTGACGATGGCGATCCCCACGTCCGGCCAGACAAAACCGCTTGAGAGGGATCCGGTCACTACCAGAAACGTCCCTCCGGTTTCTTGGATATTTTCCGGAAACGATCGAAAAATCCGAGCCTTCACCCCATAGGGCTGAAGCAGATCACCCAGGCGTTCACCCTGAGCTCCTGTTGAACAAACCGCAACCACCGTCATTCCCAGCACTTTTTGCTCTTGGATCCAGGCTGCCAGTGGGAGGAGCAATTGTTCCTTCTCCCGCTGCGTTTGTAATGACTCTTGGAGCAACTGATTGGTTTCGATGGAAAATGTATGGATCAGTTGCTTTTCGGGCTGAAATTCCGGCGATATCGGAGAACCGACGGAATTCAGGGCAACATAGCAACGTTGGTTCAATTCCCGTTGGATTTCGTTCCATGCCACATAGACATGTACCGGATCCAGATGCATTTGTTGGTCCCGAATGGCATTAAAATGTTGCTTGGAAGCCTTTTCCAGGATCCGCTCCGCATTTCGTTGGGATTCCTCCGGTTCAAGCGTCACAATGAGACTGTTTTCGGATACATAATCGAGAAAACCGTCCATCTGTGTGTAGACCAATGGTGTCAGGTTTTCGATTCCCGGAAAAATCCCCTCATTCCGGATTCGTTCGACGATATCCCGAACTGCCGTTGCAGGCAGATCCATCCAAGCGGCTTGCTCCCGAATACGCGTCAACACTTTGTCCATGTCCGCCATCCGAAGAATAGTTTCTTTAGCCGGGATGACGATTATTTCTTCAACGGGATGTATGGTTCTCTGGGTTTCCGCCGAAAAAAAACGGAGGGATTCGACCATGTCTCCCCACAGTTCCACGCGAACCGGATTCAGATACAGAGGGGAAAATATATCCACAATCCCACCCCGAACACAAAAATCACCTGGTTCCTCCACGATCATGGTGCGTGAATATCCACCGGAGACCAGTTTTTCCACCAGATTTTCCAAGTGGATACTTTCGTTGACCTGTATCAGGTCACAGAAATCGATCAGTTCCTGACGGGGAATGACCCGTTGCAGCAATGCCTCCACACTGGTTACGACCAGAGGAGGAGAAAAACTGTTCATCATCTGGTATAATGTGGACAGGCGGGTCGCGGCGACTCCATCCTGGGAGACCATTTTCAACGAGAGCAACTGGTATGGTGGAAATTCCAAAATCGGAAGTCTGCCGTTCCCGATTAACTGCATATCCCGCACGCATGTCTCGGCCTCTGTCGCACTTGGCGCGATCACCACCATGGGAACAGATATCTCCCGCCAAAGTCCGGACAGAAAAAAACCACAAGCTCCTCCGGTCACACCTTGTAGTTCCACGTGTTTTTCCCGTGCTCCAAGGCTGGCGGCAAGGGTCTTGAAAAAATTTTTTTCTTGATTTATCATTATAAAACAAGTATCCACTCAAACGTTTTTTACCATCCGGTATTCCATCTCTCGGGATACCGTTAATAATGGAATTTGCCGGCGTAGCTCAGCAGGTAGAGCAGCTGATTCGTAATCAGCAGGTCAGCGGTTCGAGTCCGCTTGCCGGCTCCATTTTTAACGAACAATATCAGTAAATTACATGATTTCATTTCAAACAATACCCCCGCGAATCAACGCAATTGCGTACAGAATTTTGCACAAATTTCGCGGGGGATTGTGTACCACAAACTCCATATAACCGGCAACCGAAAAGGCCGGTTTTTTATTTCTCGATCTCCGGCAACTCCCACCCCAATTGGAATACTGCAACCAGTTTCACCATCGCTGCCACCGCTCTACTGATCTTCGTCCACTGCTACTTACATACTGAATATACCGACGAAAATAACTTTTTGCTCAGGCACCGAATGCAAGGTCTGGATAAAAAGATTGAAAAAGGTTTTTCGTTATCCAATGGAATTTCAAAAAGGGGCTGCACCTACAGTCCCCCTTTGGAAAAGGAGCTACTCTTACCTTCCCCCCTTTTGAAAAGAGACACTCCCTTTTCCAAAGCTGACAATTACCCACACATACGCCCATGTTACGGGCCATGTTTGAGTTGGGGAAGAAGGAAGACAACCATCGCAACAGCGGGTTCAATTCGCTGTATGCCTCGCCATAGAACTGTAGTGCCGGGTTCGCCGTCTTTTTTTCGGCCCGGAAAGCCTCTCCCAACACCAAGGGCGTATGTGTCCTCTTTTCCCGACAAAATGTAACTATGTTGGATAGGAAAGCTCAAAAACTTCC
>CAZTKB010000149.1:0-8611 GCA_964614125.1 uncultured Desulfobacterales bacterium
CCCTGCCCTCCCCCACCAGGGGCGACGCAAAGGATTCTCATCCCCATCCCCCCTCCACCCCAAGGGGAGGGAAAGGATTGTGATCCTGAGCCCTCCTCAACACCAAGGGGAGGGAAAGGATTGTGATCCTGAGCCCTCCCCTACACCAAGGGGAGGGGAAAAAAGGATAGCTCTGGCCATCCCGCAAGGGGGCCAGCCTTTCCGCCGGAAAGCCGGAGCGACTTACCCGGTCCTTTCCGATGGCAGAAGTGGTCCCAATTTCCGGAATTCATCCGATCCGCGAAGGTTTTCCAAGTCCGGATCCGTTTCGATCGCCCTCCGGTTGGAATAGCCTTTCTCAATGGCGTGAACCAGCCAAATGGCGGCCTGTTCCGTTTGATTCATTCGGGAATACACGCAGGCCAGATTGTAGTAGACGGCCGGATCGTAATCCGGGTTTAGATCCACCGTTTTTCGAAAATATTCGGCAGCCCGCTCCATCTCCCCCTGGTGAAAATACCAGATCCCCAGGTTGTAGAGCGGTTCCGAAAGCTTGGAATCCAAGGCCGCCGCCTGATGAAAACTGGCGCCGGCCTCGTCCACCATCCCTTTTTGAAACAACAGAATGCCCAGGTTGGTGTAGGCCATGGCCTGGTGGGGATCCGCCTCGATGGTCTTCCGGTAATAGCCTAGGGCGGAATCCATTCGCCCCTGCTTTTCCAGGCTGACCGCGATGTTGTACCACGTGGTAGCCCGGTAAGTTTCCGCGGAAACCATCGGAAAATTCATCGCCACTGCCGCCGCCAGCCCCCACCCCAGTGGAACGATCATCCCGGCCACACCGGATTGCCGGACTTTCTTCAGCCCCTCCACCAGACCTGCCGCGGCAAACGGGATCAGCACGGCTACAATGGGATATCGAAACCGCCCGAACACAAAAAACATGGCGATGCTTGCCATATAGAGAAAAACCAGGGTGGCAGCCAGTGGAACCCGCCAATCCTTCCGCCAGGTAAGGGCCATCCCGAATACCGCCAGAGGCCCCAGTACCCCGAAGTGAAAAACCATGGCCAATAACCGCAGCAGGATGGATTCATCCTCATAGACATACTGGCTTTCCGAATCACCGATTTCGGCGGAATTCCACACCAGAAACCATTTTTTCACCAGCAAACCAATCCACCGGGGAACATCCTCCCGGATCTCGGCAAAGGCCCGTTTATACCAGTAGCCGGAAATTTCGGATGCGGTGAGATCTCCGGCAGAGTCCCGGGACGCAATCGCGGACGCGTCCCGGCGTTCATCCTGCCAATCCCCATGCCCCCGGATCACCGGGGTATAGCTGCCGGTAGCCTGCCGATGGTTTCCGATATAAAAATTGAATCCCGAATTGGCGGTGATCAAAACGAACTCATCCCCAACCACAACATTTCGTACCGCCACCGGTAGCCACACCAAGGATGCTCCCAGACAACAGAAGAGCATCCATCGGATCGCCTGTTTTTTGTCAGAGAGAAGCCGGATCCCCATCACCAGAGTGACCGCCAGCAGAATAAGCAACGCATTTTCCCGAACCAGTGTCAGAAATCCCAGGGTGACCCCCATCCAGAAAGCGGTGGAGCCCCGTGATACACCCGGCCGGGACAATAGAACCAGCATAAGGGAAAACAAAAAAAGTGCCAGAAACTCTTTTTGGATCAGACAGTCCATAAAAACAGCGGTGGGATACAACGCCAACAGGAAACCGCCGAGAACTCCGACCCGCCGGGAAAAGAGATGGCTTCCGGCGATCAGGACGCACACACACGACAGGGACCCGATTCCGATCTGAACAAACCGCATTGCCATCGGATCCGAACCAGATATCCAGTACACCAAAGCCAGAAGATAGGGATACAGGGGCGCATTGAAAAAAACTTCATTGCCGATCCAATTACCTCCGGCAATCTCCCGTGCCCAGGTATCAAACAAATGGGCATCCCCCAACAGCAGGGAAAATGCGTCCGCATCCCGGATTTCCGCCAGATAGAGGATCCGAACCGCCGCGGCCAAAAAAAACACCAGGAGGCAATTCCATATACCCCATTCCGGTTGGGTGACCGCGGATTCCCGAACCGTCGTTTTGGCAGTTGCGCGACGGGATTCGCCCATACGGCGCGACTTCATTGGCCCATCCGTTTCATCGATATTTCCCCTTTCAAAACCCTCGCCATCCATGCTACAAATATGATCAGATATCCATCGCATCCAGCGATTTTTGCCCTACCACCCGGAGCCACGGGAACCATCCAAGACATATGCCGTTACCGACACAACAATCCGAGCCGGTGAATCACGGGCATCCATACCGCGTATACCTCCTGATTCTGCTTCTATGCCTCATTCCGTTTCAGACCATCCCCGCCAGCCGGATGAAATCCGCTTCGGTAGAGGAAGGGGTCCATCTGTTTGCGGGAACTTTTCATCTGGCAACCGGACGGCTCGACGTCCCGCCCGGATACCCCTGGCTGATACGGGCCTTTATGGCGCTGCCGGTATGGATGTCCGGGGCACGAATTCCGGAAAAGCCGCCTTTGCCGGATGAGATGTATCCTTTTGAGCACGGATCCCGTTTTCTTTATCAGGTTAACGATGCGGACGCAATCCTCTTCACCGGAAGGCTGATGATCATCGTTCTGTCCATCTTCCTGGGATGGTACGTGTTTCGGTTTTCCCGAAATCTTTCGGGCTGGAATGCCGGATGGATTGCTCTGGTTCTCTACATTTTCTGTCCGAATATCCTGGCCCACTCCCGGCTGGCCACTCTCGATCTGGCGCTGACAGCGTTTGTTCTGATGGCGGTGTTCTATTATTATCAGGCGTTGAAGCGCAGGCGGTTTTCTGACATCATTCTATCGGCAACAGCCGTGTTTCTGGCTGTCAACACCAAATATACCGGCCTGCTTCTTTTTCCCATACTGATCCTGATCTCCCTCGTGGATGCCTGGATCCAGCCAAAAGCACCGGCTTTCTCCCCCTTTCCAGCTCTCGCATCTTTCCGAAATTTTAGAGGCTCCAGAACCTTCCTGTTCCTGGCAGTTGCTGCCATTTCCCTGGTTTTGACCAATGCGGCCTACCGTTTTTCCGGCCCTTTTTCCTCGCTGCAAGCCTGTCAGAAATTACATGGCAACCGGCAGACCTCCTTTCAAAGCCAGATTTTCCGAAAACTGGGTTCCATGCCGGTAATTTCGGTTTTCCCGACAGGCCTTCCCTGCGCCTACCTGAAAGGCTGGGACAGGGCAGTGCGCGAGGATCGTGAAAGCGATCATCCCAACTGGTACATGGGTCGGCTGTATCCGGCGGGCGGGAATATCCCCGCCTATTTCCTGACCGCCCTACTGGTCAAAACACCGCTGGCCTTTCTCCTTATGTCTGTGGTATCCGTGTCGGCAGGATTGTTTTTAACGTGGAAACGATGGAACAACCGGTATTCCCCCTCCCGGCCGAATCTTTCAAACCACACCGCCTCCTGCACGAGAAGAAAACGATCCGACGGATGGATCCTTTGGATCCCGTGCCTGGTATTCTTTCTGTTTTTCAGTCTGGCCTGTCATACCCAGTTGGGCCTTCGGCTGATCCTGCCGATCTTTCCGTTTTTGTACATTCTTCTGGGTTGCTCCCTGTCCCAACTCCTGGCCACTCACCGATTTTTTCGGGTTTCGATCATGGGATTAATCGGGTGGTTTATTCTTTCCTCGTTGTCGATATATCCCCATCACCTGGCTTATTTCAACGAATTGGCCGGTGGACCTGACGGTGGCGTACAATATTTCGCAGACTCCAACCTGGATTGGGGAGAGGATCTGAAAGGACTGAAATTTTATATGGACCGAATGGATATTCCGGAAATCAACCTGGTGTATTATGGTCCCAACGGCAACCCGGAAATCCGCTACTATGGAATCCGCCAGCCTCCTCCCGAGCGGGCTCACCTCCGTCCCTGGGCTGTCAGTGTCACCTGGCTGTATTATGCGGAGAGAAGTCCTATCGTTGACGTCGTTCCGTTTTCCCTGAAAAATCGCCGCCCCGATGACACGATCGGACATTCGATCCGCATCTATCACCCCATTTCGGGAAAAGATTTTACAGGAAACACACAAAAGGAACATCAACCCCAGGATATCCCATGATCTCAGAAGACAGTTTTTTCGAATTGCTCCGGCAGGAAATCCGCAGGCTGTCCATCGAACGGGGGCTTACGGAAACGGAAACCGGATTGTTGGAGACAATCCTCCGGCAGACCCTGGCCGACCCCTTTCTGGACGAACGCCATATCTATTCCCGGATATCCGAACCCCGGGAGGTTCCATGAAACTCCTATCCGCGCAACTTACCAACATCGGATGTTATTCGGAAAAGGAGTTCCATTTCGAAAATCTGACCCTGGTCCACGGAGAAAACCGTTCCGGCAAATCGACGTTGGTTTATGCCCTATTCTGGGCTCTTTTCGGAAAACACCTCCAACCCGGACTCCAACCGAAAGACCTCTGCCGTCAGGGTACCGCCGACACCCGGATTGAGTTGGCCTTCACCGACCTTGGAATCACCCGGCGTCTGGAACGGTCCGCGATTCGTACGGTGGGACTGTTTTCGAAACATCCGGTTTCCGCAGAAGATAACCAGTCGTTATCCTTGGATAAACCGGATGAACCCATCACCAGAATCCCTTCGGATGTGGGGGCCTTGACCTCTTTTTTCCGGGAAGGCGAGATGATCTCCTTTCTGGCGGACGTCTCCCGCTATCAGCGTACCATGCTGGAAAAAATGCTGAAGATGGACAATGTGTTCGTCCTGCGGAACCGCATTACCAAAGCCATCGGACTGGCCCGAAACGAGCAGAAAAACATACGCAGCTCCGCCCCCCCGGGTGGTATCGATGATCTGGCCTTGACCACCCACCGGAAGCAACTGGCCTCTCTGGAAACCGAATTTCTTCAGGTAGACACGGAAATCCGAAAACTGTCCCAATCCCCGAATTCCCGGGTCGATTACCGGCTGGTGGATTTCCTGAAGCATTCTCTACAGGAAAAACAACGGGACCTGGACCGGATCAACCTGCAGATCCGCCGCATGCCGGATATCTCTGAACTGGAACAGAAAAAAACCGCCATCGCAAAAACACTGTCGAGCCTGGTTCCGGATACCAGCCGGCCCGATCATCTGCAGCAGGAAATGGGGATGCTGAACGATCGGATTACGGCTCTCCAATCGGAGCTCCACAACCTCCGGTCCCTCGAAAGTCAGGCCACATGCCGTGTTTGCGGACAACCGATCTCCGAATCCCATCTCCAATCCATGATTTCCGAACGGGAGAAACAATCGGCGGAACTGACGGCCCGGCGGGCAACGGTGGCTGCGGATATCAAGGAAGCTCTTGCTCGGACCACGGAACGGCAGCGGCTGGAAACCGAACAAAAAGATATCCTTCAAAAAGTGGAAGAGATCGCGCGGTTGCGAAACGAATATAACCGAATCCAAGCCGATATGGCCCGATCGGAAACCGAGTTGAAGGAATCCAACCCCTCTTACCCGGTTTCAACCGGCCGGGAATCGGATTCAGACCGCATCCGGAAGTTGGAAGCCCGGCGGATGGAGATTCAACAGAAAACCATCCGCAAACAGGTGATCATCCAGCAAATGGAGGCGGATCAACAGCGATTGGAAGATATCCGCCACAAACTCCTGGCGGCCGACCGCCAGGTGCTGCTATGTGAAACCGCCCACAAAGCCGTGGAAAACGCCTTATCCATTCTGAACCACGACCTGCTGAAAGCCATCCGCTCGAGCGTGTCGGAATGGACAAGCCGGTTCAGCTTTCTGGATCGCTTCCAAATCGACATGTCTTCCACCACGTTCACTCCGCTGATTTATTCCCGGGGTTACGAGGTCAAGCTCCGTCAGATGAGCAAAAGCGAGCAGATTTTTCTCTACCTTCTCGTCAAACTGGCTATCGGAGACGCCTTGGGACATTTGGGAGTATTGGTACTGGATGATCCGGCGGACGGCCTCGACCGGAAAAGGAAGCAGCTGATGGCCCATCTTCTGGTGGACATAGCCAGCCGTCGCCAGGTGATCGTCACCACGAACGACGATGACTTTGCCGCCTTGTTTCCCCAGGCTGCGTATATCCGGCTGGAAGAAACGCATGCCGATTCCGGTCCCGAAGAACATCTTCCAGAATAATGGATTTCTTATTCCAGAAAGCGTTCAAACGGAAATTACCTTCCGGTGACACCCACCCCTCCGATCGAGGCCGATCATGATCGAATTGGCAGGCAACCTATCGAAAGAGGAAGCGAATGGCTATCTGGCGATACTGGAATCCGCGGGAATCGACTGCATGGCCACCCGCCAATCCAACCGGTGGTTTGTTTGGGTGGAGGAAACGGATTATGGAAGAGCCTGGTTTGAAATCGAAAGCTATCATCGGGAAAACCCCAAAACGGACAACGACAGGACAACAGATCCTGACATCCGGCTGATCACGGGCTGTGGGATATGGATCGTCCTGATTCTCCTGGCCTGTTATGCCGCCATCGATCATTACGGCGGAATTTCCCATTTCGCACCGATTTTCGGCGCTTCTGCGGAGGCCATTCTAAAAGGGGAGCGATACCGCACCGTAACGGCCCTCATGCTCCATGGAGATCTGGTGCACTTGATAGCGAACCTGGCAAGCGGGGCCCTGTTTTTTTCATTGGTCTGCGGGCTGCGGGGACCGGGGGTGGGAATGTTATCCTGCCTGGTGTCCGGTATCCTGGGAAATTATTTCACCGCGATGTTTTACGAAAAAAACCATATCTCCATCGGAGCTTCCACCGCAATTTTCGGGGCCGTAGGAATTCTGGCGGGGCTCCGGTCGATCCGGCCGGCCGGAAATCCGGAACGGCGTTTCGGATCCTGGATTCCGATCGGAAGCGGCGTCTGCCTGCTGGCCTGGTTGAGCGGGGGAGAACGTACCGATTTGATGGCTCATCTTTTCGGATTCATCAGCGGCCTGGGAATCGGTTTTTTCCACCGCTTTACCTCAACGAAACCGGCCGGCCCCGGGGTTCAACAGGTGTTTCTGACGGTGGCCGTGGCTGTGGTGCTATTGTCTGGGTTCCGAATGTGGTAGGTCTTTGCCGGACATCGGTTATCGTTTCCGAACCACCAGGCTGCCGATCGAATAACCGGCCCCAAATGAACAGATGACACCGATATCCCCCTGCGTCAACCCGTCCCGATGCAGGTGAAACGCGATCATGGAACCGGCGGAGGCAGTATTCGCATACCGGTCCAGAACGATGGGTGCTTCATCCGGATTCGCATCGCGGCCCAACAGACGATGAACCACAAAATTATTCATATTGATGTTGGCCTGGTGCAGCCAGAATCGCTTGACTCGCGACACGCTCAGCCCAAGGCTCTCCAGATGATCCCGGATATGCTGTTCGGCCAAGGGGCAGACTTCCTTGAATACCTTTCGGCCATTCTGATGGAAGAGCTTGTCCGGGCCAAACGGATCCACATCATTGACTCGGCTGAGATGGCCGAAATTGGACCGAACATTGCTGGAATAGCGGGTCAAAGCATGGCTGCCGAGGATATCGAAACTATCTGGTGAAACGCAGGTATCCAATCTTTCCACGATCGCGGCGGTCGCCACATCCCCAAAAATAAAATGACTGTCCCGATCACAGAAATTGATCTGGGGAGTGATCAATTCCGGATTGATCAGCAATACGGCCCGCGCGGTGCCGGCCGCCACCATCTCATAGCCTCTTTGCAAGGCGAACGTCGCCGCCGAACAGGCCACCAGCATATCAAACCCGAATCCGTTGATCCCCAGTTCGTTTTGCACCTCAATGGCAATCGCAGGATAGGGGCGCTGGGTATAGGCGCAGGAAACCACCACCGCATCGATATCCGAACCGGTTTTCCCGGCCGCTTCCATAGCCTGGCGTGCCGCCTGGACAGAGATTTCCGCTTGGTTGGAAAGATCTTCTTCCGTTCGTTCCGGTATGACGGGACGCATTCGGTCGATGTCCAGGATCCCTTTCTTTTCATACACAAATCGCTGCCGGATTCCCGAGGCTTTTCCGATGAATTCCGCGGAGGAAAGGGGTTTGGGTTCTATTCTGCCGGCCTCGATTTCGCCGGCATGTTCCTGGTTGTATCGGTTTGCCCAGGCATTGTAGGAATCGACCAGTTCTTCGTTGGTAACGATATAATCCGGCGTCCAGAGACCGGAACCGCTGAGTACGACAGACGCGGTGGGTGATGGCATGACGGCAGTCCTCTAGAAAATGGCATGAAAGTAGTTCAAAAACTTGATATATCTGATAAATATATCATGTTCCTTTCATTTGGAAAAGAAGAAATTCCAGTTTTCCGGGAGATCTGTCAGCGGATGGCTCCTTGGCACGGATTTTCGGCTGAGTTGTTGCCGGGCTGACCGCCTTCCAGATGGCCATTCTGCCCGCCGTCCGGGGGAGGCTCATCCCCTCCCCACTTGCGGGCTGGGCCAAGGCTATCAATTTTTTCTCTCCCCACTGGTGGGCTGGGGCAGAGCTATCAATTTTTCCCTCCCACTTGCGGGCTGGGGAAGGGC
>CAZTKB010000150.1:0-8604 GCA_964614125.1 uncultured Desulfobacterales bacterium
GGCCTGGATGTAAAACCCTATGCCGAGGGCATGGAAGCACTGTATTTCGTGGGGTGTTATCTCAGCTATGATCCGAGAATGAAAAAAGTGGCCGTTGCCACGGCCGACATCCTGAACCGGGCCGGGGTCGATTTCGGCATCCTGGGATCGCGGGAGAACTGCTGTGGCGAAAGCATCCGGAAAACCGGCAGCGAAAAGGTGTTCCGGACCTTGGCCCGGGAAAACATCAAGACGTTCATCGACCATGGAGTCAAAACCATTCTGGTATCCTCCCCGCACTGTTACCATACCTTCCGGAACGAGTATCCCGAATTCATGGTTCATTTCGAAGTGATCCATATGTCTCAGTTTCTCCTTCGCCTGCTGGAAGAAAAACGGCTGACGATCACCGGCGAATACCCCAAAACGGTTGCCTACCACGATCCCTGTTACCTGGGCCGGCACAATGATATCTATGACGAGCCCCGGGAGGTTCTTCGCCGGATTCCGGGCCTGGAGCTGGTGGAAATGGCGGAAACCCGCAAGCGAAGCCTGTGTTGTGGCGGCGGCGGCGGCAGAATCTGGATGGACACGCCGCAGGAAGACCGTTTTTCCGATCTTCGCCTGGCCCAGGCCCGGGAAGCCGGGGCGGGCGTGTTGGCTACGGCATGCCCCTATTGCATCACCAATTTCGAGGAAAGCCGGTTGAACCTGGCCTATGAGGATATCCTGGAGATCAGGGACCTGACCGAAATCGTTCGGGAAGTGATGTAGACAAACGGAAGAAACCTGAAAAGGACGGAAACGAAGTGGAAACAATACAAGCAGCGGCAACGAGTGAGGGTGGTCCCGGAACCGGTGATTTTGGGGACGTGTTGGTTGTCGGAGGAGGGGTCAGCGGTATTCAGGCCTCTCTGGATCTGGCCACGGCTGGTTTCAAAGTCTACCTGGTCGAGAAAGGTCCCAGTATCGGAGGCCATATGGCCCAACTGGACAAAACCTTTCCCACCAACGACTGTTCGATGTGAATTCTCTCACCCAAACTGGTCGAGGTCGGCCGGCATCCAAACATCGAGGTCCTGACGTTCACGCAAGTGGAACGGTTGGAAGGGGAAAAAGGGAATTTTCGGGCCACGCTGGTCAAAAGGCCCCGTTATATTCTGGAAGACAAGTGCACAGGCTGTACTACCTGTGTAAAGTACTGTCCGGTGCAGTATCCGGATCAATTCAACCAGGGAATATCCATGAACAAGGCGGTTCATGTGTTTTTCTCTCAGGCCATTCCGCTGGTTGCCTACATTGATGACAGCTGTCTGTTTCTCAAAGAAAAGAAATGCGATATCTGCCGGGGAGTCTGCCAGGCCGACGCCATCGACTTCAATCAGACGACGGAGAGGATGGAAGTCCAGGTGGGTGCCGTGGTCCTGGCCTACGGCATCGAGCCGTTCGATCCGAAGGTAAAAGACGAATACGGTTACGGGCGGATCCCGAACGTGGTGACCAGTATGGACTACGAACGGCTGCTTTCCTCCACCGGCCCCTATGAAGGTTCCGTCTTGCGCGCGACCGACAAGAAACATCCCCACAAACTGGCCTGGATCCAGTGCGTCGGTTCCCGGCGTGTGACACCGGGGGATAACAGCTATTGCTCGGGAGTTTGCTGCACCTATACCCAAAAACAGGTCATCCTGACCAAGGATCACCACGCAGACGCCGATTGTACCGTTTTCCACAACGATATCCGCTCCCATGGGAAAGATTTCGAGCGGTATTTTCAACGCGCCGAACAATTGCCCGGGGTTCGTTTCATCCGCAGTTACGCCTCGATTGTACGGGAAATTCCGGAAACCGGGAATGTGGTGGTACGGTATGCCACCCCGGACGAGGGAGTCCGGGAAGAAGAATTCGAGATGGTGGTGTTATCCGTCGGATTGAATCCGCCGGTCGGCCATACACAGCTGGCCGATACTTTCGGAATTGAACTGAATGAACATGGGTTCTGCCGATCTCCCGAAGATAATCCCATGCGGACCAGCCGGCCCGGCGTGTTTGTGAGCGGCGGGTTCCAAGGGCCGACGGACATTCCCGAGTCCGTTTTTTCGGCGAGTGGTGCCGGTTCCCTGTGCGGCGAGATCCTGGATTACCGGAGGGGGAAATTGGCCCGGGACCGGGTGTATCCGGAAGAACGCGATGTGTCGTCCGAAGAACCCCGGATCGGGGTGTTTGTCTGTCATTGCGGCGCCAATATCGGCAGTGTTGTGAACGTGCCGTCCGCCGTGGAATATGCCCTGACCCTTCCCAACGTCGTATATGCTCAGGAGCAACTGTTTTCTTGTGCCACCAATTCGGCCAAGGAAATTACGGACATGGCGCGGGAAAAGGGGCTGAACCGGGTGGTGATCAGCGCGTGTTCCCCTCGGACCCTGGAGCCGCTCTTCCGGGATACGGTTCGCGAGGCGGGGCTCAACCAGTACTACTGCGAGATGGCCAATATTCGGGAGCACTGTTCCTGGGTTCATTCCAAACAAAAAGAAGAGGCGACCCGAAAGGCAAAAGACATCATCCGGATGTCGGTGGCCCGGGCCCGCCATCTGAAGCCGCTGCAGGAATTCGACCTTCCGGTCAACAAGACGGCTCTGGTGGTCGGCGGGGGAATTGCCGGGATGACCTGCGCGCTCTCCATCGCGGCCCAGGGGCACGAGGTTTATCTGGTGGAAAAGGCCAAAGAACTGGGCGGAACCGCGCGCCGGATTCAGAACACCCTGGAAGGGATGCACGTCGCCTCCCACGTGGAGGGGTTGGTTCGGAAGGTGTATGCCGATCCCCGGATTCATGTGGCGCACGAGGCGACCATCACAGATGTCTCCGGCTATGTGGGAAATTTTGTTACCACGGTCCGCTCCGAGGGACGGATTCTGCCCATTCGTCATGGCGCCACCGTGCTGGCCATCGGTGCCGACGTGTACCGCCCGGCCGAATATCTCTACGGAGAAAACAGCCAGGTGTACACGCATCTGGAACTGGAGGAGGCCATTGCCCGCGGGGAGGAGTCTGTCCATCAGGCGGAAAGCCTGGTCATGATCCAATGCGTGGGATGCCGAAACCAGGACCGGAACTACTGCAGCCGCATCTGCTGCAGCCATGCCGTGAAAAACGCACTCAGCCTGAAAACCATCAACCCCGACATGCGGATCTATATTCTGTTTCGGGATATGAGAACCTACGGATTGCGGGAGGACTATTACCGCCAGGCATCCGAGAAAGAAGTCCGGTTCATTCGCTTTGAACCGGAAGATCCGCCGCAGGTGGAAGCCGTGACAGACGGGGGCAGATCGTTTGTCCGGGTGACCGTGGCGGATCCGATCCTGGGGCAACGGCTGGAACTGGATGCGGACGTACTATCTCTGGGCGCCGCGGTGATTCCCTCCGCTTCCACCCTGGAAATGGCGGGCCTGTTCAAGGTGACGCTGAGCCCGGATGGATTTTTTAAGGAAGCTCATGTGAAGCTGAAACCCGTGGAATTCGCTTCGGATGGTGTGTTTCTGTGCGGAATGGCCCATTATCCCAAGCATATCACGGAAACGATCAATCAGGCTTACGGAGCCGCCGGGCGGGTGCTGACGCTGTTGTCCCGGGATACGGTGGTGGCGTCCGGCTCGGTCTGTGAGGTGAATGAGAACGACTGCGTTTCCTGCGGCGCCTGCATCACGGCTTGCAGCTATGGGGCCATCGAATTCATCGAAACCGAGAAGGGCCGAAAGGCATGGGTCAATCCCATCCTCTGCAAGGGAGATGGGGTCTGTAATGCCAAATGCCCGACTAACGCCATTTTTCTGAAGCATTTTACCGATGAGGAACTGCTGGGTCAGATCGATGCCGCCTCCGATGAGGAGATCCTGAGACAGATCGATGCGGTGACGGCCTGAAAAGAGTGTTGGACAATCCACCCGAAAGGAGAGATCGGATGACCACGGGTTTTGAATACAAACCGAAAATTCTGGGCTTTGTCTGCCACTGGTGAGCATACGGAGCGGCTGACCTGGCTGGAGTTTCCAGACTGCAATATACGGATGAAATCAGACTGATTCGGGTGATGTGTTCCGGGCGGGTGGATCTCAAGTTCCTCCTGAAAGCCTTGTTAAACGGGCAGGACGGCGTATTGGTCGGCGCCTGCCGCCTCAATGAATGCAACTACGTCACCCACGGAAATTACGATGCGTGGGCCAATGTGGTTCTGGGCAAGAAAATCCTGGAACACATCGGCTTGAATCCGGAAAGGCTCCGGATCGAATTCATGTCCGGAGCGGATGGAATTCTGTTGGCGGAGGTCATCAATCGCTTCACCCGAAAAATCCGGGACTTGGGGCCTCTGGGGAAGGGGGAAGGACTGGATTCGGATCTGCTTCGGGTCAAACTGGAAACCGCCACCAACCTGGTTCCCTATATCAAGCTGGTGGAGCGGGAGCGGATGCGGATTCCTGTCAAGTCGGAAGCGGCTTACCAGGAGTTTTATGGCGGAGAGGAGATGAGCCGCTTGTTCCGGGAATTAATCGCCGACAAGCTCTCGATCGGGCAGATCATCGCTTTTCTGAAGGAAAAACCGTTGTCCACGAGCCAGATTTCCGCCATGGTGGGGTTGAATCCTTCCGAAGTTTCCAAACATATGAATACGTCGTCCCGGCATGGACTGGTCCGGTACGATGAAAGCCGGAAATGCTATACCGCGGCCTAGGGAATGTCGCCGAGGCTGGAAAGAAAATGGTAGATCACCAGGAAAGTGACGATGGATACAGCGAGAATTGATGAGATTATCGACCGGCATCATGGGGAGGCCAGTTCCCTGATCCAGGTGTTGCTCCAGATTCAAAGCGAGAACAACTGGCTTCCCAAAGAGGCGCTGGAGAGGGTCAGCGAGCGGTTGCAGGTTCCGATGACCCGGATCCAGCATATCGCCACGTTTTACAAGGCATTCAGCCTGGTTCCGAAGGGTCGTCACCAGATTCATATCTGTATGGGGACGGCATGTCATGTCCGGGGAGCGACACGTGTTCTGGATACGGTCCAGGATTTCACGGGCATTAAACCCGGTGAAACGGATCTGGATCTGAAATTCAGCCTGGAGACGGTCAATTGTCTGGGGTGCTGCGCCTTGGGGCCGGTTATGGAAATCGATGGGAAGACGCATGGCAAGATGGCGCCATCCAAGACTGCGGACGTGTTACAACATTACGAGTAGGATACGATTATGTCGCGGATACACTCACCTGCTGAATTGGAAGAATTCAGAAAGGGGATCTTGTCGAAAAGAGATCCGAACAAGACCTGCATCACGCTGTGTTCCGGGTCCGCCTGCCATGCTTCGGGCAGCGGTGAGGTGGCCCTGCGTATCGAAGAAGAGATTCACAGGCAGGGCTTGTCGGAAATAGTGGATATTCGAAGGACAGGCTGTCACGGGTTCTGTGAACGGGGCCCCATTGTCGTCATCCATCCCGAAGAAATATGCTATTTTCAGATACAGCCGGAGGATGTTCCGGAAATCGTTTCCGTGACATTGAAGGAGAAGAAGCTGGTCGATCGCCTGCTGTATACGGATCCGGTCACGAAAGAAAAAATTGTTCACGAATCGGAAATTCCGTTTTATAAACATCAGAACCGGCTGGTTTTCGGCTTCAATGGGAGCATCGATCCGAAAAATATCGAGGACTACCTGGCGATCGGGGGATATGGCGCCCTGTCCAAAGCCCTGTTTTCCATGACCGGCGCCGAGGTGCTGGAGGAAGTCAAGAAATCGAATCTCCGGGGACGGGGAGGCGGTGGTTTTCCCGGGGGGCGGAGATGGGAGGGGTCCCGAAATGCCCCTGATCCCATCAAATATGTGATCGTGAACGCGGACGAGGGGGATCCGGGCGCCTATATGGATCGCGCCCTTCTGGAGGGAAATCCGCATTCGGTCCTGGAAGGCCTGATTCTGGGTGCCTATGCCATCGGATCCCATGAAGGCTATATCTATGTCCGCCAGGAATATCCCCTGGCCGTGGAAAATATTCATATCGCCATCCGCCAGGCGGAGGAATTCGGCTTTCTCGGGGAAAACATCCTGGGGTCGGGTTATGATTTCCGTGTGATTGTTCACCAGGGCGCGGGGGCGTTTGTGTGCGGAGAGTCCACCGCCTTGATGACCGCGCTGGAGGGTCGGGCCGGAGAACCCCGTCCGAAATACATCCGCTCCAATATCAAGGGGCTATGGGAACGCCCCAGTGTGTTGAACAATGTGGAGACCTGGGCGAATGTCCCCCTGATCATCAGCCGGGGAGCAGACTGGTTTACCGGCTACGGTACCGAAAAAAGCAAAGGAACCAAGATCTTCTCTTTGGTTGGCAAGATCACCAACACCGGGCTGGTGGAGGTCCCCATGGGCACTCCGCTCCGCAACATCATCTATGATATCGGAGGTGGTATCCCGGGCGGGAAACAGTTCAAGGCGGTCCAGACCGGCGGACCATCCGGAGGATGCATTCCCGAACATCTGCTGGATTTGCCCGTCGGATTTGACGAACTCTCTCAGGCGGGCTCGATGATGGGGTCCGGCGGAATGATCGTCATGGACGAGGACACCTGCATGGTGGATGTTTCCCGGTATTTTATCGAATTTCTGACGGACGAATCCTGCGGGAAATGTGTTCCTTGCCGGGAGGGGTTGCGGCAGATGTTGAAAATTTTGACGAACATCACCCAGGGAAAGGGAAAAGAAGGGGATATCGAACTCTTGGAGGAACTTTCCGAAACAGCCAAGGAAGCCGCCCTGTGTGCTCTCGGGAAAAGCGCCCCCAACCCCTTTTTAAGCACCCTGCGATATTTCCGGGAGGAATACGAGGCCCATATCCGGGATAAAAAGTGCCCGGCCATGTCCTGCAAAGAATTGATCGCGTTTTATATCGATCCGTCCAGATGCCAGGCATGCATGATCTGTGCTCGGAAATGCCCGGCCGAAGCTATCTCCGGGGTCAAAAACCAGATTCATCAGATTGACCAGGAAAAATGCACGAAGTGCGGTACGTGTTTGGAGGCTTGTCCCCCGCGTTTCGGTGCCGTCCGAAAAATTTCCGGGGAACCCGTTCCTCCCCCGCTTCCGGAAGAACAGAGAACGCTATCCAGAAAGAGCAGGGAAAAATGAGTGAGATCCTGTTGCAGATCGATGAAAAAGAAGTACGGGCCAGGGAAGGGATGACCATTTTGGAGGCTGCGAGGGCGGCCGGCATATCCATTCCCACCCTGTGCCACCATGAAAAGCTGGAGCCGTACGGGGGATGCCGGTTATGCATGGTGGAGGTGGATGTCCGGGGTTGGACGAATCTAGTTGCATCCTGTGTGTATCCGGTGGCACCGAACCTGGTGGTTCGGACCCGGACCGAAAAGGTGGATAAGATCCGAAGAATGATTCTGGAGCTTCTGATGGCGCATGCACCGGACGCCTTCGAACTGATCGACCTGGCCAGGGAATATGGCGCCGATCGGAACCGGTTCGAAAAAGAAGCCTCTTTCTGCATCCATTGCGGACTGTGTGTCCGGTATTGTGCCGAGGTCAAGAAAAAGAACGCCGTTGGTTTCGTGGACCGGGGGATCAGAAAAGAGATCAGTTTCGTTCCGGAGATCGCACTCACGGAATGCTGGGACTGCAAGGAATGTTTTCCCCTGTGTCCGACCGAGGCCCTGCAGGCGGCCTTTGTTCTGACCCGGGCTTTTTGTCATTCTTCCTGAACAGAGGGGTATCGAAAAGATATATCGCCTGATGTGACTAGGGAGGGTAATGATGGGAACGTACATATTCCAGTCCGTAGGAAGATGGATGGTGATGCTGGCGGTGGGTTTGTCGGTGCTGGGGATGACTCCCTCTTTCGGAATGGCGGAACCGGTGGTCGAGCTTTCCCGAGGACAGACCGTCTATGTTCCGGTGTATTCCCATATTTACAGCGGGGACAAGGAGAGGCCTTTCAATTTGGCGATAACGCTCAGTTTTCGGAACACGGATCCGCACCGGGCGGTGACACTGATGTCCGCGGATTATTTTGATACCAACGGAAAATTGGTGACCCGATACCTGGAAAAAGAACTGACGATGGAACCGCAGGCATCCACCCGGTTTGTGGTACGGGAATCGGATACCACGGGCGGATCCGGTGCCCATTTCCTGGTTCGATGGCGTTCGGAACAGCCTGTAAATATACCGATTGTGGAATCCATCATGATCGGGACGCAGAGTCAGCAGGGAATTTCATTTACGAGCCGGGGACAACCAATTCGAGAAGCAAAATGAGGGGGGTGTTGTGCACCCTTCTTCGAAAAGCGCCTTGAACGGTCATCCATGGGATGGCCGGGATCGAACCACGACACGTACGCCTCCACTTATCGCTGCTTCCTTCCGGACCTGACGAGGTTCGTGGGTGTATGTTACGCGGCGACCGGTCAGCATGGACAAGCATTTTCCGGCAGTATCCTCAGAAGGGAATTCAGCCCCGCATAAGCGGATTTCGGGTACAGGGCACCGCTAGCTCCCCGCCTAGCACAACTATTCATACTACCCGGAAAAGCCGATTGGATCAAGAAAAAAGATCAGTTATGCAGGGT
>CAZTKB010000151.1:0-8526 GCA_964614125.1 uncultured Desulfobacterales bacterium
TCCAAAAGAAAGCGGGATCGGTCCCCCGGGACGGCGGGCTGAAAAACCGTTTGCCAATCCGGGAAGCAGGGGCACAGCGTGCCTTGCCCGAAGGCTCGTAACCTTAGGGATTTTGCAAATCCATCATCTCCCGACAGCAGGCGTTTTTATAGGTATAATCCAGTCCGTTAACAGTGACCAGATGTTCGTCTGCCACAAATCGATCAAGAGGATAATCACGGATCATCTCCCCCTCGTGGATCACCAGGATGTGGTCGCATAACAGGGAGATAATCGCCATATCATGGCTGATCAGGATCTGGGTGATATTCAGGTCCTGAAGAATGGAACAAAACAGTTTCTCTCCCCGCGGATCCAAGTTGGCGGTAGGCTCGTCCAGGATCAACACCCGGGGGTGCATCGCCAGAACCGCGGCCAGCGCCACACGTTTGCGCTCACCCGCACTCAGATGATGGGGAGGACGATCCTCGAATCCGGAAAGCCGAACCTGTTCCAAGGTTTCTTCCACACGGGTTCGGATAGTGGAAGCCGAAAGCCCCAGCCGTTTCAGCCCAAAGGCAATCTCCTCCCGGCAGGATGGACAGAATAATTGATCCGAAGGATCCTGAAAGACCAGCCCGATTTCCCGCCAGAGTTCCCTGCCGGCTTTTCCGGTGACCGGGCGTCCATTAAAAATGTATTTTCCGCTGCCGGCCCGGATACCGGCCAGGCAGGACACCAGCGTCGATTTGCCGGCCCCGTTTTCCCCAATCACGGCGGTCCGGCTTCCGGCGCCAACTGCGAAGCTCAGGTCCCGTAACCCCCAGGTTCCATCCGGATACCGGTAGCTGTAGTGTTCCATTCGAATCAACACCGGTTCCCAGTCGGAACTGGTAGCCGAGGATGCTTCCGGAGCTACCCGCAGCGATGTTTCGGAAACCGAATGATGGTGATGGGGATGGGAGTGGTCATGATTCCGGCAGCAGGTCAAGCGGAAAGAGAAATCCAGGCCGTGGTCGCGCAGGTAGCGGGAGTGGGAAACCAGTTCGGACATGGAAAAATCGTGGTGAATCCGACCGTCTTCCAACACGACCGCACGGTTGCAGACCCGGTACAGAAAGGGCAGATCATGGCTGATACAAATGACGGTTCCGGCAAATTCCCGCAGCAACCCGGTGAAAAACTCCTCCTGTTTCGGGTCCAGGTTCGCGGTCGGTTCGTCCAGAACCAACACGGACGGGTTCATGGAAAGCAGTGTGGCAAACGCCGCCCGTTTTTTCTGTCCATAAGAAAACAGATGGGCCGCCTTGTATCGAACCCCGTCCAGCCGGGTGCGCCGCAGGGAATCCACCGTGCGTCGTTCCACTTCCTTCGGTGAAACACGCTGATTTCGGGGACCGAAGGCCACATCCTCATCCAGCGTGTTGCAAAACAGCTGGTCATCGGGATCCTGAAACAGCATGCCGATTTCCAGACGGGCTTGCCTGCGGCATTCACCGGCCAGTTCCTCGCCATGATACAGGATCCGGCCCCTCGCAGGTGTCAGCAACCCGTTCAGATGTTTGGCCAGAGTCGTCTTGCCTGAACCGTTGCATCCCACCAGGGCGATCCGGTCCCCCGGGAATATGGACAGATCGATTCCGTTCAGGGCACGGGTTCCATCCGGGTAGGCATGGGCCAGTCCGGAAATTTCGAAAACGGGAATGCCCTCCGCCGACCGACGGCGGAGGGAGTATGGCAGGGTCTCGGTGGTGTCTTTCATACGACCATACTAGCAACAGAACCAAGGATTGTTCAAGCGGAATCTGGCAGGGAGGTTGTCTCGAAAATCAACTGACACAGGTGTCTCGAGCAAGCTTGGAGGAGTTGAAGCTCGACTACAAGGATTTTCTTTGCCAACGGGGGCTTCGGTAATGGAAACCGGGCAGCCCGCTGGCAAAGGCGCTGATCAACCGGCGTTGCCGGAACGCCGACGAAGTGGCCGCATGGATGGCAGGGGTTGGTTTTCCGCCAATGCGGCCCTCGTTCTGGTGGCAGTGGCCTGTGCATTGCTCAACCGACAGATCGCGGTCTGGCTACATTCCACCTCCGACCACGTGTTTGCCGATTTCGTATCCCAGGATTTTTGGAAGCCAAAGAACGGTTTCCGGCATGTAGGTCATCATGAGGAGCACGGCGATCTGAATGATCAGAAAGGGCATTACCGCCTTGGTAACGTATATGATATTCCGGTTGGCGACCGCTCCGGCGATATAGAGGCTGACCCCCACCGGCGGCGTGCAATATCCGATGGCCAAATTGACCGTCATGATCAGTCCGAAGTGAATCGGATCGATCCCGAAGGCCGGCAGCAGGGGCAGGCACACCGGGCCGATGATCAGTGTTGCCGAGATGATGTCCATCAGGGTCCCTACGGCCAGCAGGATCGTATTGATGGCCAGAAGAAAGACGATGGGGGAACTGATACTGCCTGTAACCGCTTCGGTGATCTTGGCCGGAATGGATTCGATGGTCAGGTATCGGCCGAAACAGGATGCGCCGGCCACGATGATCAACAAGGTCGCCGAGGTAACCGCCGAACTGACCACCACCTTTTTGACGTCCTGCAACTTCATCGATTTGTGAATGAACAATTCCACCACAAAGGCATAGATACAGGCGATGACCGCCGCTTCGTTGGCGGTATAGGCACCGGTGTAAATACCGGCAAAAATGACCACCGGCAGCATGAGCGACCAGAAACATTCCTTGAATGTCTTCCAGATGTGTCCGGCTGCCGGAATGGGCATGCGCTCGATGGACGGGTTTTTTTGAAACACGAAATAGGTGTAGCCGCAGGAAAACACCACGATCAGAATCCCGGGAATGAATCCGGTCAGAAACAGGGCTTCCAGGGAGCAGTTACTGATCATGCTGTAGAGAATCATGCCGATACTGGGGGGAATGATAACACCCAGGTTCCCCGAGGTGGCCATGACGCCGATACTGTAGGGATCCGGGTACCCTTTTTCGCGCAGGGCCGGGATCATGAAACCACCCAGTGCGACCACCGTGGCGACCGTGGAACCGGAAATGGCGCCGAAAAGCGCGCAGGCCAGGATGCCGGCCATACCCAGCCCGCCGGGAAGCCAGCTGACCAGCTCATTGGCAAACTTGATCAATTTTTCCACAATACTCCCGGCGGTCATGATGTTCCCGCACAGGATGAAAAAGAGTACCACCACGAGAGCGAAATTATCCAGGCTCCGGAACACGGTCTGAATCAACAGCAGCATCGGAATATCGGTAAATATCCACATCGATATCACGGAGGTGAAAAAAAGACACATGAAAACCGGGACATAGCCGGCCATCATACCCAACAGGAGCAACAGCGGAACTATATAGGTCCATTCCATACAGCAGATATCTCCATTTCATTCCCAGCGGATAATAATCTGTACAATTCAGGACAGGCTCGGTCCACACGGGTCATCGTCATTCCTGTGCCTGCCGGAATGACCGGTAATCCTCGGCCATGACCTGAACGGTTCGAAGGATCATCATTATACCCATCAGGGGCATCAACGCGTACAGGTAGACGAGAGGTATCTGCAGAATAATCGTTTTCTGGAAAGTGGCGGCCTGCATCGCCGCGATTTTCCAGCCATAGTAAAGCATCATGGAGGCAAAAACCAAGGTGACCAGATGACTGAACAGGATGAGGGGATATTTCGTTTTCGGAACCAGTTGAACCAGCACATCGACTTTGATCATGGACCGGTTTTTAACAGCAGCGCTGCATCCGATCAGGGTGGTATAAATGATGACCTCCCGAACCAGTTCCTCGGACCAGGCCAGCGAGTAGTTGACGGTATAGCGCAGGATTACATTGGCGAACAGAGCCAGCAACACGACCATGACGGTGAGAAACAGGGTCCAGTCTTCGAAAAACGTCAATACCTTATCCAGGACATCCAGCATAGATTTAAACATGAACGGATTCCTTCGATGCGTGACAGGTGACTGGGCCTGACACCGCATGATACCACGGCGATGTCAGGCCGAAGCCGGGCGGAACGAGGCTTCTTGCGTTCCCGGAAATATTGTGCCGGTTAAAAGGTTTTACGGCTTATAGCCCATATAGTCCTGCACTTCCTTCAGGTAGTTTTCCGACCGGTAGGTATCCCCGGGATAGAGTTTATTAATTTCGGCGGCATATTGCTTGTGGGCGACATCTCCCTGGTTTTTCAGGGTCGCCATGTCCGCTTCCGGCAGCGTGAAAAATGTCACGCCCGCAGCCTTGGCTTTTTCGATTTCCTCCAGTTCCTGTTGCTTGGATTCTTCCCGGATCTTCTGGCTGATGTCGTTCACGGTCTCCTTAAAAATCTTCTGGAGATCAGCCGGCATCGTATTGAACCACGCCTTGTTGAAAATCCAGATGAACAGTCCCTGGGCATAGTTGATCTGGGTGAAGAATTTGGCGTCTTCAAACTTTTTGGTAATGTTGCAGACGGTCAGCGTGTGATCCAGACCGGTGATCACCCCCTGTTTCAGGGCGATGGGAACATCGGGCCAGGGCATGGCCACGGGATTGAAACCCCATGCCTTGTACAACAGCTGGTTGACCGCTGCCTCGGCGGTACGGAACTTGATTTTCTTGGCATCTTCAATGGTCTTGACCGGCGTGATGGTCGCCCATCCGTAATTGCCGTATCCGGTGATATCCAGCGCCATAATTCCCTGGTGGTCCATGGCCATCAGGAAATGATCGAAGAGCTTGCCGCTGTGTACGAATTTATCCAGTTTTTCGAACGAGTCGATCAGAAAGGGGAGATTGACCACACCAAAACGCGGCCCGAGGTTGGTGGAAGCCACCGAACTGACACCCATCCCCTGGATTGCGCCCATCTGGAGTTGATTCAATACCTCGACTTCCCCACCCAGCATGGAAAAAGGTTTGAAATCCAAATAGATCTGACCGTTTGTCCGTTTCCACAGCTCGTCCCGGAAAGCAAACCCCGCGAACACTCCTTTGATCACCGGATGGGAGACATTGGATACAACACATTTATACTTGGCGGTAGAAGGGTCAAAGGCCGGCTTCCAGGCGTCCAGGGACGGGCCGGCCGCCAAGGCCGATCCGGCGAAAAGGCAAAACGCCGCTGTCAGAAGAATCACGATCCGGGTCACTTGCTTTCTCTTCATACGGTCCTCCCTTTCTGGTTTGTAAACAAAGTGTTAATAAATAAACATGATTCATTTGCCAAACACTATTTATAAGCTATATTCCAGCTATCGGGACGATTGTCAAGGAAAAAACGAAAAACAGGAACCGTTATCGACTGCCGGGAAAGGTTTCCCGGATCTTCAGGCTGCACACCAAGGCGGCGACGGAACTGGCCAGGAGAAACAGGAACAGGTGACGATACCCCGCAACCGTGAACGCTTCGGCTACTCGGCCCTGCTGTTCCAGCAGGTAACCGGTGAGGGGCTGCATAATAGCTCCGCCGGAAAAAGGGAAAAGATTCACCAAACCCGTCGCGGTACCGGCGATCTGCACCGGAAACGACTCCTTGGTGGTGGTGAATCCGATCACCACCACCGCGCTTGAAAAAATACCCAGACCGAGAAAAACAAGATAGAGAACAACCGTTGGAAGACGGTCCGTGAATAAAACCGGAAGGATCATCAGGAAGGTGACCATCAGGGAAGAGGCTACCAGAACCGGTTTCCGGCCCTTACAGACCTGCGTTGAAAGCCAACTGAGCAACGGGCTGCCGATGATCATTCCAATGGCCAGCATGGAAAGGATACGCCCGGATTCAAACCGGCTCATCTGATAGACATGGGTCAGAAACGGTCCGCCCCACAAACCTCCTACCGTGAAAAATATCCCGCACGTAAAAAAGAACCAGAGTGCCACCGGCCAGAAATGCCGGGAGGACAAGACGGTCCGAAGCCCCTCTGACAGGGTAATGGGCTTTCCCGTGGGTGTCGGGGAGTGGACGATATCCGGCCAGCCTTTGCGGGAGGGCGTGTCCCGAACCCAGATCCACACCATGGCACCCAGCAGAAAGGTAGCACCACCCACCCACACAAAGGAACTCCGCCAACCGATTGCGGAATTCAGCCATACCAGGGGAGAGGCGGCGCTCAGAGAACCGATCCCTCCCATTGCCATGAGGATTCCGGTCATTCGTGCGAATTCATGGGGTGCAAACCAGGCGGAAAGAATTTTCAACGTGGGAACGAACAACATCGCAACCCCCAGGCCGACCAGCGCCCGCCCGAAAACAGCCATGGCCGGAGAGTCGGCCCATCCCATCACGAGGGATCCGATACAGGCGATGAAAAAAAAGGTCGTGATCGTATTGCGGGGTCCCCAGGAATCCGAAAGAAGCCCGGCGGGAAGCTGCATCAGGGCATAGGGGTAGAAATAGGCGGAAGCCATGAACCCGGTCAACGCCCCGCCTGTTTTCAAATCCGCCATCATGTCGACCGCCATGACCGCCGGGCACAGTCGATGAAAGTAGACCAGGATATATCCAAACGACAAAATCCAGAAAATAATCCAGCGGTACCAGCGGGCGGAATCGGGCATGGTTTGGCTCATACACCCCTCTTTCCGGTCCAGAAACCGTTTGGATCAAACCGCCGGATCGCGGCCAGTTCGTCTGGTGTCGGAGAGGGTGTGACAGCCGGATCATCCGACAGGTTCATAGGCCAACCCGTGTTGTCCCGGACCTGCTCCGGCTGGACCCCGGGATGAATTGACCGGAGAACCATCCGGCAATCAACCGGGTCAAAGCCGAATATCCCCAGAGTGGTGATGACCGTGGAAGGCCCGCCGCGCGGAAGCCCCACTTTTTGGCGCCCCCCCGGCCCGTCGCCGTATCCCGGTGAGGTGATATAATCGACCCTTTCAACAAAGCGGCGCTTTTCGTGTGCCATCACCAGGATATGCCGACGCGCCAGACTGGCCAGATCGCAGGCCCCTCCGCTGCCCGGAAGACTGGAAACCCGTCCGTCGTCCGTGACTACCTGAGTCGTATTCAGATTGCCATATCGGTCGACCTGGGCCCCGCCCAGAAAACTGACATCCACCAACCCCTGCTGCAGCAGGGACATGGCGTCAAAGGTATCGGCCAGCCAGACAGACCCAAAGAGGTTGGGCAGATCCCCCATGGTCAGTATGGGCTCCGGAGCCACCCGGTCCCGCACGATTCCCAGTTCATAGACTCCGACCGCGTCCGGGGCATGGAGGCTTTTTGCCACCAGAAATCCCAACAGCGGCAGTCGCATGCCGACAAACACCACCTCGTTGTTCTGAATTTCCCGGGCCGCGGCAGCTACCATCAGTTCGGAGGCGTTCCAATTGTTCTTATCAGTACCCATAATTCACCGGCTCCGTATAAGAAGGGTTTTGAATCCGCAAACGTTCCATCCGTTCGGTTCCGATCACGGCCGACATCAGTTCCTCCCGGCTTGAAACCCCGGAAACATGGCGGATCTGCCAGTTCCGGAAATCATCCGGTGTGCGGCTGTCTTTCTGATAGTCCAGAAAAGCCTGGTGGTCCCGATTGTAATATCCGGGAACCGGGGACGGCCACCCGCCCCAAGGCGCATGACAGACGGCGGAAACCCGAAAACCCGGTACGATGACCCGGTTGGGATCCTTTCGGATCGCTTCCGGATCCACGATCTCCTCCGCGGTCAGGATGATCCGCCGACTGGACAGGCAGGCCTCCCGCGTAATCCCCAGGCACCCCCACATATGGGCATTTCCGTCCTCATCCGCCCGCTGCACATGGATGATCGCCACATCCGGCCGGATGGCGGCTACTGCCGCCACCGTATCTCCGGTAAACGGACAGACCGTGGTTTTCAGGCCCGGGTTAAAAGAAAACAGATCACTGCCCAGGGCAGTGCGGGTCGGCAGGAAGGAGATCCCCATCGAGGCGGCCTTCAAGGCCAGGGAAATGGTGAAGTTGGAATGATGCTCGACACGGATCCGGCCGTCTGCCACGGATCTCTTGTAATTGTACCCCAAGCCGGTGATGACGTTGCCGACCCAGGCGGCCTGGATGCCGCGGACACAGCTGGCTCCGATCATCTGGTCGAACAGGGTATCGGAAATCGGGCCGATCAGGGTGAGGTCTTTTCGTTGCTGCCGCATGATTTCATGCCCCGCGGCAAAGGGAATGTTGGTTTCGAGGGAAGTGCAGCAGACGACCGAATCTCCGTCACGAACGAAATCGGCAATTGCCTGGGACAGGGTGCAGCGTTTGGATCGAGGCACGTCGGGAACCCTCCGTCAACAGGAAAAGAGGTCAAAAACGCCAATACCAGCGTGAAGTTGCGGAATAGTTGGACTCTAAAGGATTTTTATCCGGAGTACCAGATAATTTTTATTCCAGTTTTATTTTATGAATAGAATATCAGAATCCACATGCTCTCTCCTTCAGCCGGGCTCTTTTCGCAGGGAAAGCGGGATCGGTCGCCCCGGGACAGCGGGCCGAAAATCCCCATGGCCGAATCAGAATCCCTTGGACACCATGGACAAAC
>CAZTKB010000152.1:0-8504 GCA_964614125.1 uncultured Desulfobacterales bacterium
TTTTTTCCCTCCCCCCTGGTGGGGGAGGGCAGGGTGGGGGGGAATAAAAGCGGGATTTTGAAAGAACCTTGAGAAATAAATCGCGCATTGTAGATGTGTCACAGGATGTGAAATTGTCCAACGGAAAATGGGAGAAAAATCTATATTTTTCGATCCGGATGCGGTAGCATGCCTTCGGTTTTTCATCCAACCAATAGACCCGTATTCATCCTCTGGGAATTCGATATGTCTTTACAACAATGGTGGTCCAGGATGGGCGATCGAATGGTTCCGGTGTTGACGGTGGTCAATGCCGGGATGTTCGTTCTGTCCATTCTGCTGAATCCGTTTGAAACTTCTTTCGATCTCCACCCGTTTTCCCTGCTTGCACCGGATCATAAAAGCCTGGTGCTGCTGGGGGCGACGGGCACGATTCCCATCGATCGATTCCACCGATGGTGGTCTCTGGTTTCCGCCGGCTACCTGCATGGCGGACTGCTTCATCTCCTGTTTAACATGGCGGCCCTTCATCAACTGGGGGCTCTTATCCTCGGCGGATTCGGTCCCGCCAGGATGATGGTGATATACACGGTTGGCGGGATCGCCGGATTTCTGGCCTCCTATCTGGCGGGTATCGGATTGACCATTGGCGCGTCGGCGTCTCTTTGTGCGTTGATGGGCGCTGGAATGTATTTGGGAAAAAGTGTCGGAGGGTACTCGGGACAAACCGTTTTTCGACAGATTGGAACTTGGGCTCTGGGGATATTCGCTTTTGGTTTTCTGGTTCCCGGAATCAACAACTGGGGGCATGCCGGCGGGTTGATCGGAGGCATTCTGGTCGCAGCGGCTCTTCGTCACCGGAGGCTGGCTCCGGACAATCAGGCGGCAAATCTGCTGGGAGCGTTCTGTGCCACTGCCACCGGGGGTATTCTGGTATACGCGGTGGCGACAAGCCTCATGTACCGAATTTATTCATGACATGCTGAAAGCATGCGGTTTCGGTTTTGGGGGATGACGCGTGCTTTCTTAATTACATGGTATTGATCAGGGGCCGTTGGAGCATTTTCTCATACAGGTCGATATACTGGCGGGCGGTTTCGTCATGAGTGAACCGTTTTATCCCGTCTTCCATGATCCGCCGAACCTGGGATATCCGGATCTCTTCCGGTAAACGGTAAAATTCCATGGCCTGGTCGATGGCCCAGGAAAGACCGATGGAATCATAATACCGGAACAGGAATCCGTTTCCGGTGCCTTGAGAAATATCCAGATGGCTGATGGTATCATGGATTCCCCCCGTGTCGTGTGCCACTGGGAGTGCCCCGTAAATGGGGGCGATCATCTGGGGGAGCCCGCATGGCTCGAACAGGGAAGGCATCAGAATGAAATCCGCGGCCCCGTAAGCCAGATGTTCCAGGTTTTCGCTGAAATCACAGACCGCCACCCGGTTCAGGATATTGTGGAACTGTGCGATATCGCGGAAATGTTGCTGAAATTCTCCGTTGGCCACGAACACCACCTGCAGGTTGCTGTCCGAGTACCGGTCTATCACGCTATACAGAATATCCGCCAGCAATTGGGAACCTTTCTGAATGCTGTCCAGCCGGGAAGGCCAGAAAAAAACCGGTGCCTGTTCATCTTCAATCAGTCCCAGCATGGATTGTAATATTCGTTTGTTTGTTTTTTTACCGGACACGACATCCGTGGGACCGTAGTTTTGCTTCAGAAGAGGATCTGTCATCGGATTGAAAGATGGATCCGGTGCGTTCAGAATTCCGACTGCGCATTCCGCCTGCCACTTGTTTGCCAACTCTGTCTGAATCGATTTTTCCACGAAGGTATGCCTTCCCTCGATGATCTCCATCAGAAAGGTATGGCTGACCGTGTTCACGAAATGAGCCGCAAAAATACCGCTGGCCAAAAAATCCACCGGGTTGTTGTCTCGGACGGCTTCATATTCCTCCGCGATCCGCTCATAGTACAGGTGATGCCAGAAATAGGCGGCATCGATACCCCTGTCTTCGATGAGGGACAAGTGGCATTTCATGGTGTGAATGTTGTGAATCGTGAACAGGCAGGGAATACCCAGCCGACGGGACATCGCGGGAATCAATCCGGTCATCCAGTCGTTGCAGTGGATGAGGTCCGGCTGAACCCGGGGGACGATGTTGTTGATCACTTCCCGTTGAAAGGCCAGGGCGATCTTGATGTTTTCCTGCCAGTGATCCGAATATACCCGGTTCAGGTAGAAGAACGCCCGGTCTTCCGCCAGGTGGATTCGATCCTGGGGCATTTTGCTTTTCAGTTGCTGAAGCTCCTTTCTCAGGAGAGGGGCCATCCGCCCGCTGAACAGCGCCCGATAGTCAGGCAATGCCACATGTACATCCGCTCCCTGGGCGAAAAGTGCGTTGATCAACGCGGCGGAAACATCAGCCAGTCCGCCGGCTTTGGCGGTCAGATAACTGGCCATGCTGCCCATTCGGTTTGGGAGATAGGTCACTTCCGGAGTCACAACCAGAATCCTGGGGTTTCGTGCATATTTCATGGATTGGACTTCCTTTTCCCCGGGGCATATCCCCGGTTGAACCGTAGCATGAACGGGCATATCGTACTTTTGGAAATCGGTGGTTCCAGGGACTGCGGGATACCGCCGGGTGCTCTCCTATTCCGGATGGGTTCGCGGCTCGGTCACGACGCCCAGGTAATCAATCCCGGTGTGTATCGGATGTAGTCATCCCCCTTGGGCATCACCCGGACGGTAAAGGCGAATCTGCCCGGCTTTCGGCAGAGGATGGAGTGGCGGTAGCAATAATTGCCGCCCCCCAAATCTTTCCAGTCATACATTTTTTCCGTGTGCAGATCGTCCATTTCATCGACGGATCGGAACTTCCCGTAGCAGAGTTCGACATCCACTTCATCCGGGTGCAAGCCACCCAGGTACACATCCACCAGTACGCTCAGGGAATCATCCAGTTGATAATGTCGTTTCACGTCACTGACCGGATTTTTGACCGCGATATGTCTCCAGAGTCTGGCCAGCCGTTCCATCTGGGAACGGATCCGAATTGCCTCCTCCGCATTGTTCCGAAGTAATTCAGCGGATCGGTAGGCGGATTGGATATAATATAATTGTTCGTATTCACTGACCATCCGATGACTGCTGAAGTGCTGGAGTGTTGTTTTCATGGATTCCTTCATCATTCGGATCCAGTGGGTGGGAAGCCCCCCTTTTTCCCGTTCGTAAAAGCAAGGGATCACTTCGTTTTCCAAAACATTGTACAGCGATCGGCAGTCCACGATATCCTGATATCCCGGATCCGTGTATTCAAATCCGTCTCCAATGATCCAACCGCATTTTTCGGAGTAGGCCTCGTCCCACCAGCCGTCCAGAATGCTGACGTTCAGCACGCCGTTCATGGCGGCTTTCATGCCGGAAGTCCCACAGGCTTCAAACGGTCTTCTGGGATTGTTCAGCCACACATCCGATCCCTGTACGAGGTGTTTGGCCAGATGGATACTGTAGTCTTCCAGAAAGACGATCCGATGGCGCACCGAAGGGCGCCGGGCGAATTCCACCAGCCGTTTGATCAGGTCCTTGCCTTCCTTGTCTTTGGGGTGCGCCTTTCCGGAAAAGATGAACTGTACCGGATAGTTTGGGTTCGTGATCATGGCCTCCAATCTTTCCGGTTCCTGCAGGATCAGGTATGCGCGTTTGTAGGAGGCAAACCGCCGGGCGAAGGCGATGGTCAGCGTTCCCTGATCCAAGACGGTTTCGGCGTCTTTGATCATGGAAATGGGGGCATGACGCCGACGGTACTGGTCAACCATTTTTTTTCGGCAGGTTCTTACCAGGCGGGCCCGGTTGATTTCATGAGCACGCCATAACTCTTCATCATACATATCGTGAAACCGCTTGACGATCTCGGGGTTTCGAATGTCCAATTCCCAGTTGGGGCCGATATATCGCTCAAACAGGGAGGAATATTCATGGGAAAGCCAAGTGGACACATGGACACCGTTGGTGATGTTGGTAATCGGGATTTCGCTTTCCGGTAGTCCGGGCCACAGGTTGGCCCACATCCGGCGGGCTACCCGGCCGTGCAGGCGGCTGACTCCATTGCAATATTGTGCCAGGCGTTTTCCCAGAATGAACATGGAAAACGGTTTTTCCGTCCCATGATTCTGGGGCTGCCCCCATGACACCATTTCATCGGTGGAAACACCCATCCGCTCGGAGAGGGGACGCAGGTACGGTTCGACCCAATGGGCCGGAAATTCGTCGTGGCCGGCCGGAACCGGCGTATGGGTGGTGAACACGGTGGAGCGTGGGGTGATTTCCATCGCTGTACGGGCATCGATATGATACCGGGACATGAATTCATAGAGTCTTTCAATGTTGGCGAAAGCGGGATGGCCCTCGTTGATATGGCAGACCGTGGGAAAAATGTTCAGGGCGGTCAGTGCCCGGATTCCGCCGATTCCCAGCAAGACTTCCTGGGCCAGCCGTTTTTCATAATCTCCGGCATAGAGATTGGAGGTGATCGACCGGATATCCGGGGGGTTGATGCTGATGTTGGTATCCAGGAGGTACAGGGGGATCCGGCCGACCTGCAGTTTCCAAACGCCTGCGTGGATGTTTCCCGACGGACCATCCACGGTAATGGTAAGGTCGTTTCCACCGGCATCCAGCACTTTTTCCATGGGCACGTCGAATACGTCGGTTTCCGGATATTCCTCCTGCTGATATCCGTCATGATCGAGGTACTGGTGAAAATACCCGTTTTGATAAAAGAGGCCCACTCCGGTGATTGGAAGTTCCATGTCCGACGCTGATTTCAAATGATCTCCGGCCAGAACTCCCAGTCCTCCCGCGAACAGGGGAACGCTCTCGTGGATGCCGAATTCCATGGAAAAATAGGCGATGGTTCCGTTGGTTCCGTACGGAGTATGGCCGTTTTCCGCATCTCCTTCGATTTTGGAAAAGAATATATCTTTGACCTGCCTCTGATGAATCAGAAAGCTTTCATCTTGGGAAATTTCCTCCAACCGGGCCTGCGGAATCCGGGTCAAAAATGTCACCGGGTTTCCTTTGCATTCGGACCATAATTTCTGGTCAATTCGCCGGAAGAGTTCAATGGCGTCCCGTTGCCAGCTCCACCAAAGGTTCCGGGACAGTTTTTCCAGGAAACGAATTGATTCGGGGAGGGTCGGGTACACGTTGAAAGTTTGTAAAAAATTCATGAGAAAATGATATCCTTTGGTTTCAAATTGCCTTTTATTGCATTTTTTCCAGTACGGGCTCGAATTTCCTCACAGAAATCCTTCCCATTCCTGATTTTCATTCTACATCAGTTGCTCTTTCCTTTGCAAGGCCCATCCTGGAACCCCTATACTCCCTCCAAAAATCATCTGTCCAATTCTTTGGGCTTCCCCAGCTGAAGCCGCCGTGCCCTTACAGACCCCTGGGATTTCCGGGAATCCATTGACATATCCGGGGGTAACGGGCAATATGAAAATATCGTCATTGAATTTGTGGGCCGACCGTTAAAACCCAGGAGGATTGTCCGTATGATCGATCAAGAAAAAACCTTTCTTCGCGTGTTTATCGAGGTAACACAGGCGATTACCTCCCATCTGAATCTGGATGAGGTCTTTTCCCGGATTGTTCGCAAGATACCGGAGTCCATGCGGGTTGACGCAGCTACCATCCGGCTTTTGGATCCGGCCGGGAAAAAGCTGGTGCTTCAGGCGGCCCATGGATTGAGTGAGGACTATCTCCATCGTGGACCGCTGGATCTGGATAGCAGTGTCATCAAGGCATTACAGGGGGAACCGACGCTCATCTCCGACGCATCGGAAGATCCCGATAACCTCTATCCGGAGGAATCCGGTAAAGAAGGAATCCGAAGTATCCTGGTCGTTCCCATTCCCATCCGCGGAGAAATCAAAGGTGTCCTCCGCCTGTTGATCCGCAGCGCGACGCGGGACTTCCGCCGGGACGAAGTGGAATTCGTCACGGCTTTGGCCGAGCAATGCGGGATCGCCATTGAAAACGCCCGTATCTATGAGGAGCAGAACCGCCAGTTAAACTATTTCAAAGCCATTCTGGAAATCGGCAGAAAAATCAACGCGACACGGAAGCTGGACGAAATCCTGAACCTGATCGTGACCCAGCTGACCCGGGTGATGGACCTGAAAGCCTGTACTATCCGTTTGATCGCCGAAAACAGCCGGAAACTGGAACTGAAGGCCGCCTACGGCCTTAGCAAGTCTTATCTGGAGCGGGGTCCCCTGGATGATGAACTGGCAACATATTATCTGATGAAAGGAGAGCCGGTTGTCATTCCCGATGCCACCGTGGATCTTCATACGATTTACCACAAGGAGGCGGCGGAGGAAGGTGTGGGCAGCGTCCTGGCGGTCCCCATTCTATATATGGACGAAACCATCGGAATCATCCGTTTGCTGACCTCTGAAATTCGCTATTTTTCAGCCGCCGATATCAACTTTGCTATGGCGGTCGCAGAACAGGGGGGAATCGCGATCCAGAACGCGGTACGGTATCAGCCTAACCCGTGAGATCCGGTCTATGCTCTTTTCAGGTCGTAGAATTACGGTGCAACGAAGCTGACAACATATCAACCGGATTGGAAAACGGAATTACAGGTGGCGATAAACGTGTTCCACGATCTCTCTGCCGTATCTCTTCTCCAGGCGCCGGACAATGAAATGGCCGTGGGCCATCTGTTGAAAATGTTCAATGAAAATGGTGTTGATGATCGCTCCTCCCGCGGCACCGATGATTGGAATCGACTGGGCGGCCAGTTTTTCTGAAACCTGTATGCCGAAGCGTTCCCCGACGACCAGGATCAGACGGATCAGCGCCGGAGCCCCTTCTTCGAACAAGCCTTTCTGGAGAATATAATCCGCTGCTTCGGTCACGGATTTGGCCAGCATGGCACGTAAGGCAAAATAACCGGAATCCGCGGCGTTATCACTTTTGTTCCTTCCGCCGAGAGCGAACACTTCGATGCAGGCCGATCGGCTTTCCGGATCGGAAAGGATTTCCCCTTCGCTTTGCGCGATATTCGCGATGGATCGCAGCATGATGATGGTCGAAACAGGGAGTTCGACCGCCAGGGCCGGAAGCCCGAAAAAGCCTCCGATGCCGCCGGATGCCGCGGCAACCATGGTGTGGCTGAAATCGGAAGCTTTGTGGAGGGGGCGCTGCTTCATGGTGAACAAAGCGATATCGATCGCCGTGAAAAGGGCTGCCCGTGTGATCTCTCCGACCTTGGCATTCCACTGGACCGGAAGCATCTCAAAGCCTTTTTCGATCGGGATGCCGATAAAATTGGTAATCTTAGCAGCCAATCCGGGGTTTTCCAGCAGGACTTTGGCTTTCTTCAGTGCGGCCAGATCCGGAGGCTCCAGTTTGATCATTCGGGGGTCACTCCAGTGTTATGGGATGGGGATCATACGAAATGTACTCAGTGTCGGATCCATCTTAAAACGGTGATTCGGTAAGGTCTTCGGAGCTGCTTCGCTGCCGGAGCGGTTCGTAGTAAAAGGCACATTTCCCTTCGTTGGTTCGGCTGTGGACCTTCAACTTGAGCTTGAGGTGCTTTTTCTCATCGACCCATTGGTAGACCCACCAGTCTCCGTCCTGTTTCATTTCGTAAGGCGGGGTTCCCATCTGACGAAATACCTGCTCTTCCAGCATCTGACGTATGGCTTCGGGTCCTTTCCGGTTTCCAGGTATTTGCATGATCTGCGCGTAGAGGCGGTTGTTTACAAACGCATAAACGGTTTGGGCTCCAGGCTGCTCATCCAGACTCATTCGGCAGGGACCGGTATAGCGATAGTAGGAAACTCCTTCCTTTTCCATATACCTGACAAAGTGGCTTTTTGAGTTGAGTGTTTCGAGTTGGGTGCCGAAGGGGGGGCGGTTGCAGTCGAATGCGGATGCCGAAAACGGAACCAGAAACATCAGGATTGCCGGAATGGCACAAACAATGATTTGAACCATAATCAGCCTTTCTTTGCCGGTGGATTGGGTGTTCCAGAAGGAATTATATTGTTCATACAGCTGTTTCTCGCTTTGTGTCAAACACTATGATGCGGAGGATAGAGCAAGGCAGAAATTTCAGGCCGATCGGCAGGCTTGTTTGTATGGATTCCATGTCTATCTTTTAGTGCTGGCGCAGGCGCGTGACCGGTCCGGCTCCCCGGGCGGCAGCTCATCCCCTCTTCCTTTGCGGATTGGGCCAGGGCTAATATTTTTCCCTCCCCCCTGGTGCTGACAACAACCCACATATACGCCCATGGTGTTGGAAGAGGGCCAGGGTGAGGGATAGCCAGGACCACCAATTTTTTCCCTCCCCCCTGGTGGGGGAGGGTCAGGGTGGGGGGGAATAAAAGCGGTTCAGGCAGGCAAACGGCTGATTGGCCCGCCGTCCCGGGGCGACCCATCCCGCTTTCTTTTGGAAAAGAACTCGGATGCGGCACTCGCGGACGGATCGGAC
>CAZTKB010000153.1:0-8461 GCA_964614125.1 uncultured Desulfobacterales bacterium
CCCCCTGCTTCCCGGATTGGCAAACGGTTTTTCAGCCCGCCGTCCCGGGGCGACCCATCCCGCTTTCCCTGGGAAAAGAACTCGGATGCGGCACTCGCGGGCGGATCGGACAGGGGGGATTCCGCCGAAATGGACCGAGACAACTGATTGGTTTGGATGAACCAACATGGTTGTAGTCGCTGTCCGATCCGGCGAGTGCGGCATCCTCAGACAGCTTTTCCTGCAAGAAAGGCGGAATAGGTCCCCCGTTCCGGCTCCCAAGCCGGCAGCTTAGCCTCTACCTCCCCAGCGAGGGATTGCCATGGCTAAAAAATTTTTTCCCTTCCCACGGGTGGGAGAGAGTCAGGATCACCAATTTTTTCCCTTCTCCCGAGTGGGGGAGAGTCAGAACCACTAATTTATTCTCATTCACCATGGTGGGGCTGGGCGATGGCATTAATTTTATTCCCTCCCCACTGGTGGGGGAGGGTCAGGGTGGGGGGGTAAAAGCGGGTCAGGTTATCCCCGTTCCGGCTCCCAGGCCGAAAGGCCGTTTGCTTAACTTAAATCATAACACGTTCAACCTAAACTCCAAATCATATTGCCCGGTTAATCGGGTGGTTGTGAAATCCACATAATACAGGAGAGGTGATCTGATGGAATCCAATATCGCAAAAGCTGTCGGCATATCCTACAACCCTGTGGCGGTTCTTCTGGCGGACACCAAGCCCGAAAACGCCTTGCAGTTTAAACCCGGAAAATGGGGATGTGTCATGTTCATGTTCGCTAACGCGGCCAAAGGGAAAACCGCTGCGTTTGATGCAAAAACCTATGGATGCTGGGGGGGAGGCGTCGGGCTGGGATTCGGAAATGCCTATGTGGACTTTCCCGGCGGTGTGGATTGTTTTACCCATTTTTTATCTTCCGGCAATGAGCAGTGGGAAACAGGCCGAGCCGTCGGTAAGGCGTTGGAAGGTCAGGCCGGAAAAGAATTCGCGGAGAATTTCCTGAAAGGTGAAGGATATGTAAAAACACCGAAGCTGGTGGAAAGATGGCTGGAGGAACTGCCTATTACCCAGGTTTCGTCCACATATGTCCTGTTCAAGCCGCTGGCAGAGGTGGATCCCGAAACCGAAAAACCGGAAACCGTGGTCTTTTTGGCCAATGCGGATCAGCTTTCGGCCCTGGTCATCCTGGCCAACTACCCGGGAGAGGGAATGAACAACGTGATTATTCCCTGGGCTGCCGGATGTCAGACCATCGGCATTCTTCCCTATCAGGAGGCCAAATCCGGCAGTCTCCGGGCGGTGGTGGGATTGACGGATATCTCCGCCCGAAAATATGTCCGCCCCCTGTTGGGTTCCGAATATCTTTCCTTTGCCATGCCATGGAAACTGTTTCAAAAGATGGAAGACCATGTGGCCGGAAGTTTTCTGGAACGGCATACCTGGCAATCGCTGACGTCCGCAGGAAACTGAGATAAATCACCGGTGGCGCCGGATGGAATCCAGCGGGTCGGAACTTGGTAATCAACCCCGGCCGGATTTTCCGATATTGGGTAGAAAGGCCGCAAACAGTCCCAGCAAAGGAAGAAAAGAGCACATCCGGTAGACGGTTTCGATTCCATGGACATCGGCCAGTTTTCCCAGCACCGCGGCTCCAATACCCGCCATTCCGAAAGCCAGGCCGAAAAAGAGGCCGGATATCATCCCTACCTTGCCGGGAAGCAAGTCCTGGGCATAGACGAGAATCGCGGGAAAGGCGGATGCCAACAGAAGACCGATCAGAAACGTGAGGGGGCCGGTCCAGAACAGGTTGACGTAAGGTAGCAATAAAGTAAATGGGGCCACCCCCAGGATGGACCCCCAGATCACTGCCTTACGTCCGATGCGGTCACCGATCGGGCCACCCAGCATGGTACCCAGGGCTGCCCCGAAAAGGAATACGAACAGGTGTATCTGAGCTGACTCCACGGAAATATGGAATTTGCCCATCAGATAGAAAATCAGGTAGCTGTTCAGGCTCGCTGTATAGAAAAACTTGGAGAATATCAACACCAGCAGAATCGTCATCGGCCAGGTCACGGCATAGCTCCGGGGAGAAGATTTTTGGACCGAGGTGGCGCACCCGGTTTTCCGGAGCATGATCTGGCGGCGCTGGTACCACCCGCCGACCTGCCACAGGACCATGATGGCCAGCAAAGCCGCCAAAGAAAACCAGGCGATGCTGGTCCGGCCAAACGGAATGACAATGAGAGCTGCCAGCAAAGGGCCTGTGGCCGTACCGCCGTTGCCGCCTACCTGGAAGATTGATTGGGCCAGCCCGTATTGTCCCGCCGACGCCATCCGGGCGACCCGGGACGATTCGGGGTGGAAAATGGAGGACCCCATCCCGACAAGGGCTACGGCGGCCAACAAGAGTCCGTAACTGGGGGCCGAAGCCAACAGAACCAGTCCCGCCAGTGTGCATGCCATGCCGGCCGGCAGTGAATAGGGCTTGGGATGATAATCCGTATACAGGCCGACAGCCGGTTGCAGCAGGGATGCGGTGATCTGATACGTCAGGGTGATCAGTCCGATCCGGGTGAAGCTGAGGGAAAATTCGGTTTTGAGCAGGGGATACAATGCTGGGATAAGGGATTGAAGCATGTCGTTCAAAAAATGGGAAAAACTGATCGCTCCCAGAACATTCAGACTGATTTTCCCGGTATCATGGGAACGGGTGGGTTCGGATGGCACGGTCGATTTCATGGTTTTCAGGATCCTTGAAACAAAACAGTGGGAGGCCGGCAGACTGGTAAACAACACCATTTTAAAGATTTCATACATTATGACAGGAAGGACATCATGCAAGCCTGTGCAAAGAAAAATCCGAAAAGACTCTTCATGTCACTGGCGGTTTTCTGGTTGGTGACGGCCTCCGGGTTGGTTACGGGTGCCGAAATTCAGCCTTCTCACGGGATTCCGTATCCGGATGGCTGGAAAGATTGGGCCGTCATATCGGTTTGTCATCGAACGGACAATCAGACTCTTCGGGTGATTGTGGGAAACGATATCGCGTTGAAGGCCGCGCGCTCCGGTAACATATACCCCTGGCCTGATGGAACGATCCTGGGAAAGATCGTTTGGCGGGAATCCCGTTCGAAATCGTGGGAAGAGGCATGGGTGGCCGGCGGCTTCGTTCATGCCGAGTTCATGTTCAAAAACGCGGAAAAATATCGGAACAGCCGGGGGTGGGGTTGGGCCAGATGGGTCGGAAAGGAACAACAGCCGTATATGCAGGGTATGCAGGTCTGTATTGATTGTCACACCCCTGTTCAGGATCGGGACTGGGTATTCACCGAACCTGCCCCTTTTCCCCCGTGAGCGGTGCGGCAAGCCGGAGGACCAGGTTGCCGGCTGTCCGGCGGCGGTATTCGGCCCCGGCCCGCAGATCCGTGATCGGCTGAACGAGTCGGCAGACCATTTCCCCCGCTTCCTTCAGCAGGGTTTTGGCCGGTATTCGGCCTGACAGAAGATTTTCCACTTCCGGAAACCGCATAACCGTGGGGCCGACGCTGCCCCAGGCGAGCCGGACGGAATCCAGCCGGTCCCCGTCCGGCATCCACCAGATGGCCGCCAAGCTGACGATCGAGCAGGCCAGCGCGTTTCTTTTCCCGACTTTTTCGTAGAACTGGAAGGATCCGGTTCGAGGCTCCGGTATATGGATTCCGTAGAGGATTTCCCCGGGTTTCAGATCGGTCTGCCCTGGCCCTGTGATCAGTTCGGAAACCGGTATCCGCCGGGATGATTTTGCCGAAAGGAGATTCACTTCCGCCTCCAGTACGAAAAGCGGAGGGAGGGTATCGCCGGCGGGGGAGGCGGTGCAGATGTTTCCACCGATCGAGGCCATGTTTCGGATCAGAGGGCTGCCCAACTTGGAGATTGCCTCCCATAGTATCGGCAACCGCCGACGAATTCCGGGATGGTCCAGTATTCGGGTGAATGGAGTCGCGGAACCGATGAAAAATTCGTCTTTCTTCTCCTCGATCCCGGTGAGTGCCGGTAGCTGTTCCAGGCAGATCAGATCCCGGACCGGAATCCGACCGTTTCGTTCCTGCACCAGCAGATCGGTTCCCCCGGCATAGACCCGGGCTTCAGGCATGTCGGCCATTGCGGCCCAGAGGTCGGATAAGGTGCGGGGAAGCCGAACCTGTCTCATGGCTGGTCCTCCGATGACCCGGATTCCGCCGCGGCTTCAATGGCATCGACAATTCGGGTATATCCCGTGCATCGGCAAATATGACCCGACATTGCGTTTCGGATGGTCCGGCGATCCGGATGTGGATGCTGGTTCAGCAAAGAAAGGGCACTTAGAACCATTCCGGGGGTACAGAACCCGCACTGTATCGCGCCGGCCTGAACGAAAGCATCCTGGATTGCATGCAGGGAATCTTCTCCGGAAACCCCTTCGATCGTGGTGATTTCCTTGCCCTCCAGTTGGGCGGCCAGCATCAGGCACGACAATTTCGGAATGCTGTCCACCAGGATGGTGCAGGCTCCGCATTCTCCGGCCCCGCATCCTTCCTTGGTTCCTGTCAGACCCAGGTCCTCCCGCAACAGGTCGACCACGCGGCGGTCCGGGTTTGTTTGCACCGTGACATTGGTTTGGTTGATTCGACAGGTCAGTTTCATGGGCAAATCTCGAAACGGGTTATCGGGTTGGTGAAGGAAATGCACCGGTGTCTGCCGGACGCGATCCTTCCCAATAGAGTGCGGCCATCATGCGTTCCGGGGTGATCGGTGACCGGGTGATCCATTTCCCCGTTGCGTCCCATACCGCGCCGGCCACCGCGGGAAGGGGCGCGTTGACACCGACCTCTCCGATGCCCTTCATTCCGAAGGGTCCTGTGTCTTCCAGTGTCTCAACCGCGAGAGAAACCACATCCGGTACATCCAGGGATGTGGGAAGAATGTAATCCGTGAAAGAGGGGTTGAGAATACGCCCGGAAGCCACCAGAATTTCTTCGGATAAGGCATAGCCCAGTCCTTGGGCGACAGCACCATGAACTTGCGTGTGAAAACCCGAGGGATTGATAATTCGACCGCCATCCGTCACTGCCAGATAAAACAGGACCTGGATGGATCCCGTCAATTCATCGACTTGAATACCGGCCAGATGTGCCGCGTAGGCGAACAGGACGTGGGGGAAACCGATCGGAAAGTCCTTGCCGGTATTCGGCTGGTCTTGGGAAACGACCATGACATGCTGATCGAGGACGTTTCGATCCGTCTCCGGCATCCAGGAAGCCAGGGCTGATAGGGGGATCTCCCGCCCGCTTGGCAGATGCCGGACGCACCCTGGCAAAAGCGCCAATCCCGCCGGATTGTCCAACATCAACATCAGAGCGGTCCGATGCAGAAGTTTCTGCTTCATCTGATTACAGGCCCGGATCAGCGCATTGCCGAAGGTGTACGTCGTGCGGCCGGCGGAGGATGACCCGGATGGATGGGATTCGGCGGTATCCGGCTGAATCAATTCGACACCCTGCGCGTTCTGGCAGAGCATGTCACAGGCCATCTGCACAAACGCGGAGGAGTTACCTTGCCCCATGTCCGACACCCCATTGTAGATGCGGAATCGGCCGGCCGGGGTCAATTCGATGCGTGCGATGGCGGAGTCCGGCAGACCTCTGCCATAACCCATCGCATTCCAGACCGCTGCCACTCCCACTCCGCGTTTATGGAAAGCGGAAGCCCCCTCTTTCCACCGGTTTCTTTCTTTCCACAGGGGGTGCTGCCCGACAGTACGCAGACATTCGGTCATTCCGGTGGAATGGACCAGCGTCACCCCTGAACAGTTGGTGTCACCCCGATGGAGGGCATTTTTCCGGCGCAATTCCAGCGGATCCATATTCAGGGTTTCCGCGAGGCGGTTTATCATCTGCTCCATCGCGAAGGACACCTGGCAGACGCCGAAACCGCGCATCGCACCTCCTACCGGATGATTGGTATAGACACAGAAACCTTCGATCCGGGTATGGGGTATCCGGTATGGTCCACCGGCATGTTCCATTCCCAGTTCCATGACTTCTCCACCCAAATGTGCATAGGCCCCGGTGTCGTAAATCAGGCGGCAATGGAGGCTTTGCAGGCAGCCGTCCTTCCGGGCGCCCACCCGGTAATGCATACGGGCCATGTGTCGTTTCGTGCCCGCGATAAAACTTTCCTCCCGGTCCCAGACCATTTTGACCGGCCGTCCCCGGGCGTTCATCGCGGCGAGGGCAAGAAGACACTGGACAGTGGCACCGTCCTTGCCCCCGAAGCCTCCCCCGAGACAGGGGCTTTTGATGCGTACCGTCCCAAAGTCCAGACCCAGCGCGTGGGCGATTTCCATTCGGTCCCGAAAAGGCGCCTGTGTGGATACGGTCATGTGAAGGGTGCCGTCAGGGTGCAGCCGGGCAATGCCGTTTTCGGTCTCCAGGCACGCGTGTTCCTGGAAAGGAACCTCAAAGCAGTCCTCCAGGATGATGTCGCAATTGGAGAATGCTCCGATCGCGTCACCTTTTTCGATCAGAGCCCGAAGCAGAATATTGCCGTTATCATGGATGCGAGGTGCCTCCGGCTTCATGGCTTCCTCTGGATCGAATATTCCAGGTAACGGGGTTGCATGAACCTGGACGGCCGCGATCGCCTGTTTCAGGGTTTCCCGGTTTTCAGCAAGGATCAGCGCGACCGGCTCTCCACCATGACGAATTCGGGATCCGGCCAGGACCGGCTGGTCCTTGTGGACGATGCCCTGTCGATTGGTTCCCGGAACATCCGGACGGGTAACAATCCGGAAAACCCCCGGTAGACCGGCCGCCTGTTGGGTATCGATGCGTTGGATCAGCCCATGGGGGATCCCGGCCCGCTTGACTCCGGCCCACAGCATATCGGGTTCATATTCGTCGATGGCGTATTTTTCCCGGCCCCGGACTTTTGTCCACGCATCGACTCGGGGCATCGGACTTCCGACGGAGGGGATATCCAGCTTCACGGGTCACCTCCAGAAATGCGTAGTGCCGCGGGTTCCATGGTTTTCCGGCCAAGCCACGCGGCGAGAAAGGCAACCCCCACCGCCAGCCACGCGCACAGGAAGAACAGCCGGGAAAAATGGTCGGGGGAAGAAAGAAGAAAGGCTGCGAGGTAGGGACTGGAGAAAAATCCGGCATCCATCATGAAAAGCCCCATGTTGCTGTTGAATCCCCGCAGGGCAGGTGCAGATATGTCAAATATCAGGGCATTCACAAGTGGCAGGCTGACCCCCATGCAGAACCCGTAGGCTGTCGCCGCCACGATCAAAGTGCCCACCCCTTGGATCCGGCCGAACAGAAAGTATACCACTGCCAGAAACAGGGCGGTTCCGGACAGGACGGCGGGCTTGTTCACATGATTCAGAAAACTTCCGAAAAACAACCGGATCACGATCATGATTCCGGTAAACAGGCTGAAAAACAGGCCGACGTCGTTTCCAATTCCTTGATGGACCAGAAACGGTTTCATGAAATAAAATGTGGATGCATAGGTAAAAAAAATCAGCAACTGAATTCCGAGAACGATCCAAATCGGACAAGTTCGGATATTCGCAAGAAGGTCCTCCCGGTTCGGGCGCCTGGAAAGGGATGGCTCGGTTTCATGCACGGCGGTGCGGATCCGGGGGGAAATCCAACCCAGCAGGATGACTCCCGGAATACCCAGAACCGACATGCCGGCATAGATCACCGCTTCGTCAGGATACCGATGAAGGAGGGTTTCGGTGACAAAGGGAATGACGGCATAGGGGATCAGGCTGGCCAGACTGATCAGTCCGAAGGCTTGGGTGCTTTTTTCTTTCGGGATGAACCGAATGGTCAATGAGACGTTGGCGGATACCATCCATACAAATGCGACCCCGTGAAGAATTCGTAGCAGGATTAAACCGTACAGGCTGTTTACCAGGGAATAGGCACATAGAATTCCCATCAAAGAGAACAGCGAAAAACCCATCACCTTCAGGGCATTGCCGGCATGCAGGAAATAGGCGGCTACGGGACGCAGAAGAAATGCAGCCATCGGTTCCAGACCGACAATCAGTCCTCTCCAGTGGATATCGATGCCGATGCGTTCCAGGTAGGTGTAGAATCCATAAAACACCGACATATTGCAGAATCCGAAAAACAGCACAAACACCAGGGCGCAAAATTCCCGGGAATATAGGGTTTGTATGGATTCTGTCCTGGACGGTTCCATGATATCTACCTTTATGATGGCGGCGATTCCCGAAAAAAAAGATATTTCCCGATGTTCCGGGTTTTTCGGGAGACATCCTGAAGAAACCGATGGATTGACAAAATGTATCGGATACGAAGGGAAAAATCAATCCGTGGTATTCAAATTTCCGGGATCTATCAGCGCACTGTACCACGGCCCGGCTTTCCGGGTTGGCAAACGGGGATGTTGCCCGCCGTCCCGGGGCGACCTAT
>CAZTKB010000154.1:0-8458 GCA_964614125.1 uncultured Desulfobacterales bacterium
CCGGCTCGACCCGATTTCCATAGTAGTTTTTCAGGACGTCGTTCACGAAATAATCCCGCCCCTCGACCATAGGTGTGGGAGTGGAACTTTTTCCGGGATACCGTTGCCACACGAGGACTTTTTTGAGAGTTTGGCCTTCCTTTGCCGCTTCCGTGACCGCAATGTCGGCTTTTTCCTTATGGTCGATCAGATGCCCGCCGCGATAATAGGCGTCCATGGTGATCAGATACTCACTTCCGGAATCCACAACCCGATCCGCCGCCGCTTTACCGCTGAATCCGCCGAAAACCTGGGAATGGATCACTCCCAGGCGGGCGCAGGCCAGCATGGTGATCGGGAGTTCTGCGGTCATGGGCAGATGCAGCGTGACACGGTCGCCCGCTTTGAGGCCGCAGAAATCCTGTAGGAGTGCGGCCATCTCATTCACCCGGACATAGAGTTCCTGGTAGGTGACATGTTCGACTTTTTCGTGTTCCAGTTCCGGGACGAAGTGAATGGCGGTCTTGTTTTTGTTTTTGGCCAAGTGACGATCTACGCAATTGAAGCTGGCGTTGATCTTCCCACCGACAAACCATTTCCAGCAAGGTGCGTCGCTGGTATCCAGCGTGGTGTGCCAGTATTCATACCAGGTGAGCAGGTCGGCATATTCCTTGAAGCAATTGGGGAAGTTGTCCAGGCTGAAGCGATTGTAAATACCTGGGTCCGTCATGTTGGCCTGCGCGATGAATTGAGGTGATGGATGGTAATAGGCTTCTTCCTGCCAATGAACCGCAATTTGTGCCTCGGATACTTCCAGATTCTCTTTTTCTGCCATCGGTGGGGTCCTCCTGATAACGAATGGTGGATAATGTTGGAAAATGAATTGTTTTCGTCGGGGATCAGGCGGCGGAGCGTTCCATCCGTCGGATACCACGGCTAAACAGTTCAAATGCAATTTCCAAGGTCGGTTTCAGGTAATCTTTTTTTTCATGGAACAGTTTCTTGCTTTCTTCCCAGAGAATCAGGCCGGAAAACAGGCCCCACAGCGCATCCGCCAATGCTTCCGGATGTTGATTGATAAACACCCCTTTTCGAATTCCCTTCTCGAAAATTGATGCCATTGTACCGATGGAAGTTCGGGAAAGTTCGATGATTTGATCAAGGAGTTCTGGAGACAGATTTCTGGCTGTTTCACTGGATTGCAACTGAAACATGTTGATCACGATTAACGGATCGAACTCGTATACGTCATACATTGCCTGTTTCAGGGCTTCTACGTATTCTTCCGGTTCCAGCCCTTTCCGGTTAATGACGTGTTTGAGGCGAATGTTAAGATATTGCAGAATCCGAAGGGAAAGAGAGGCGTAGAGTTCATCTTTATTTTTGAAGTATAAATAAATGGTTCCGGGGCTCAGCTCCGCCTCCCGGGCGATGTCCTCCATGGTGGAACGATTGAATCCGTTGGCTGAAAAGACTCGTTTGGCAGCGATCATGATCTGCTGACGCCGTCTTTCCTTTTCGCGTTCTTTGCGTTCCTGGATTCCCATAATTAATGAACCCTATTTATTTGTTTTAGGCGATTATATGAAATGAGTTTATATTGTCAATAAAATTTTTATTTAGCTATTAAATAGCTGTTAACAAATGATTTAACATAAGGAATTGTCGTAGATCCAGCAAAAAGGGTTGACAGGGTTTCGAATTTTTGCAACGGTTTTCTATATTGTATCCTGCTTTGGAAACCGTCGGTTCTTTTCACCCCCTGTTTCAGATGCGGCTACTACCGGATGTCCGGACGGCTGTTTTTCGTTTTTTTGGTTTCTGTTTTCTGAACCCCGCGGCAATATCTGAAGGATCGGCCATCCATCGGCCCGAGACGTCCCATGAACAGATTCGGCATTTCCTGCATCGCCTGTATGGTTGATTTTTCGGCTCTTTCCCGGGATGGTTTGGAAATCGGAATCAGGCTGGCCCGCCGGTTTTCCTCCGAACTGGTGATTTTCCATGCTGTCGGCCTTCCGGGAGACCGAATTACAGGATCTGATTATTCCCTTTCCAGGCCCATGCAGACCAGACATGTCAGGGAGGCACGCAAACGCCTGAAGGAATGGGCGGCCGGGTTTGACCGGGCGCGGTTGTGGATAACCGAAGGCGATCCGGTGGAAGGCTTGCGGGAGGCCGCCGGCCGTTATCGACTCGATTTGATCGTTGCCCCGAGTACCGGCGGTTCCGGGATTCGGCGGCTGTTCGCAGGTACCCTGGTCGAGCGCCTGGTGCGCAGTATCGATGTTCCGGTTCTGATTACACGGCCTAATTTGGCGGAAAAATGGAACGGGCAGGTTTTGATCGGACGGATGGCGGCAGGGGTGAGGCTGGACAGGGATTCAGAAAACGGCCTGCTTCGCTGTGCCTCCCGTATTGCCGGTGATTTTCAGGCCTGGCTGCACGTGGTTCATATCCTGGAGTTCCCACCGGATCTGGAATGCGGCCCCTATGAACGGAATCAGCGGGTTGCCATGGAAGACCTGGCGCAGAAAATGATGCGAACGGCCGGGAAAAACCGGATGGATTCGGCCCGAATGGTTACCAGGGTTTTGACCGGGACTCCGGGGGAGGTGATTCATCGGTATATTCAGGAAACAGGAATTGATCTCGTCGTGGTCGGCGTCCGGCAAATCGGAAAATTTCGAAAAAATGTAATTGGATCTACGACAGAATATCTGTTGCGATATGCACCCGGCATGGTCCTGACAGTGCCGGTTGATCGTCAGGGAGATAAAACATGACAGGTGCCACGGGAATTGTAACCGATCCCGGTTTTCTGGATCACGATCCGGGGCGTGACCACCCGGAAAATATCGGCCGCATGATTGCGGTGGATCGAGCTGTCTCTTGCCTCAACGGCAGTTTGGTGCCTATCCAGGGATATTCCATAGACCTGAAGGACTTGGAGGGGATCCACAGCCCGGAATATATCCGGAAGATCCTCGCGTCAGCTTCCCGAAAATTTACCGCACTCACCCGGGATACCTTTGCTTCGAATGGTTCCTGCCATGCCGCCCGAATGGCAGCTGGATCTTGCCGCAAAGCGGTGGAAAGTGTTCTGACCGGCCAGGTCCGGAATGCCTTCGCCCTTGTCCGTCCTCCCGGGCATCACGCTGAATTCAGCCGGCCGATGGGATATTGCCTTTTCAATAACATGGCTCTTGCCGCTTCTTTCGCTCTGAACCATTTTCATCTTAACCGCCTGTTGATCGTGGATTGGGATGTGCATCATGGCAACGGCACCCAGCATATTTTCGAAGCCGACCCACGGGTGCTTTTTTTTTCCGTCCATCAGTCCGGGCATTTTCCCGGGACGGGTCATGTTACCGAGGCTGGCAGAGGCCGTGGCGAAGGGTACACGGTGAATGTTCCGCTCCCGGCGGGATGCGGAAACGCGGAATACGAAGCGGTATTCCATCATCTACTTGTACCGGTGGTCGAATCGTACTTGCCGGAAATGATTCTGGTTTCTGCCGGTTTTGACCCGCATTTTCTGGATCCCATGGGCGGGATGCGGGTAACTCCGGAAGGATTTGCCGCCCTGACCCGGATACTGATGTCCCTTGCGGACAGAATATGCGGCGGCCGCCTGGTTCTGGTTCTGGAAGGAGGTTACCACGCCGAGGCTTTGACCGAATCGATCGCAGCGGTGTTGAGAGAATTGACCGGTCAAACAATTTCTTCCGTTTTGAAAAGGGATTTCCGGATGGAGTCCAAGGCGATGCAGGCGGTGATGAACCGATGCCGGCATGTGTTGGATCCTTTCTGGCAATGTTTTTCGGATGGATAGGTTATGGTTGTACAGAAAAGGGGATATCCCGCCTAGGAGGCCCCGATGAACAAGATACAGATCATGGAAGCCGCGGTCCGGAAATGGGACGCGATAATTGCCGGGGAAAAGGCTGATGGTGGTGTCCTGGACTGTCCGCCCTGCCGTATTTTCTATATCGTGTTCTGTATCGGTTGTCCGATATCCGAATATACCGGAAAAAAATTCTGTGTGGGAAGTCCATACCCGGACTGGTACTGGCATCATCGCGAGTGCCACGACAAGCTCCTGCGGAAAATCTATTGTCCCCAATGTCTGGAGTATGCCTGGCAGATGAGAAACTATATGGAGGAGATAGCGAATCACCTGAAAAAAAACTCCGGACGCAGAAATTCACACCGCTATGTTTCCCGGGATACCTGAACATACATGGATGTCCGTTTTATTTTGACCATAGTTGTGCCCTTCCTGCTGAAGGCGTTTCTGTTTCTGCTGGTGCTGGCGTTCGGACTGTGGTTTCGAGCCCGGGGCCGAACGATTGCCGAGGCCGGGGTATTCGCCACGATGGGTGCGGTTGCCGTCTGTTCGATGGGATTGAATGCGGCTGTCGTGCCGGGGGATTTTCCATTGTCGGCTCTCGTTTGGGGAGTTGCCACCGGTTTGGGCTTCTTGGCAGTTCGTCGCCATTGGCGTATTGCCGGGGAAACTGCGAGTCATTGGATCCGTTTCACCCGGGCACATTCGCTGCCGGTGAGTTTTCTGATGATTGTTTTTTTGTTTCGAGGCGGATGGACCATGTGGATGGGAGGGGGGGGGCAGCTGTTTCCGGTTCCCATGGATGGATCAACCTCCTGGCTGGTTGGAATCCTGAAGGGGGCATGGGTAGATGTGTATGGGGAGATGGTGTCGTTTTTTGGTTATATCGCGATAATATTGGGAACCTACGCCCTGTCCCGGCGTCACGCATGGCCCCCGGTCGCGTTGACGGCCACACTGGTCATTGGATGCATGCCACGGTTGTCCTCTCCGCTGGGGGTGCCGGAAGTTGAGCTGACGACAGGAGGATACGCGTTGCTGGCGGTGGTCGCCCTCTACCGGTTGTTGGAAGAGCCTCGCGTGGATGACCTGTCATTCTGGATTGTCGGATGGGTCTGCTCTTGGACCCCTGTTCCCATGGGGTGGCTGCTCCCAGCGGTTCTGATGGGCCTATCCCTGATTCTGGTGCACCATCGGCACGGACTGGAATTTCTGGGACGTTTCGCTGGCTCCCACAAATGGATGGTTCTGGGAGCCATTGGTATTTCGGTGATGATCTCACCTTTCTGGCATCAGATCCATTCTTCCGGGGGGCATTCGATGTCCCCTGTTTTTCGCTACAATTCCGAAGGGATGAATGGAGCATTTCATAATTTGATCCGTTATTGTCTGCAGATTGCTCATTTGGGAACCGTGGAGATTTCCGTGTTCAAGCCGTTTGGTATCTGGTGGCAGAAGGTGCTGGAAGGAATTCCGGGCGTCATCCGGCATGTTGTTCGGTATGGAGCGGAAGGGTCCCGGTTTTCCTTGGCCGGCACCGGAACCGGTTTTGGCCCACTGGGGATCTTTCTGGTGGTCCCGGCAACCCTGTATTCCCTGGTACGCGGATCCAAGCGGTTGCGTGCTACGGCAGTGGCTGCCATATGGTATTGGTTTTTGCTGGTACTCATCCCGGACTGGAGGGTTGAACAAGTCTATCTGCTGACCCCTTTGATGGCGGTTTTCGGTTTTCTGGTGGCGTTTTTTTTGCCTCCGTGGCGTTTTTCCGGCCTCGGACTGCGGGTACTGCATCTTTCCTGTTTTCTGATCTGGATGTTCGGTTTTCCGGGGTAGGAGAATGAGGAAAGTTTTTATTTATGGGGCGGCGTTCAGGCGGATGGTGACCAAGGTTCCGTCACCCGGCTCGCTTTCAATATCCAAACGTCCATCGTAGTGTTCGAGCAAACGGTGCACGATCGACAAACCAAGGCCGGTTCCGCTCGTTTTTGTGGTGAAGAAGGGATCAAAAATTTGTTTGTGGTTTTCAGGGGCGATTCCTTTGCCGGTGTCCTCGATCTGAATACGGACTGTACCGGGTTTCCCCACGGAAGCGCGGATCTGAATCAGTCCGGATCCCTCGATGGAATCCGAGGCGTTGAGAAGCAGATTCCAGATGATCTGCCGAAAATGGACCGGATCCATGTTGATGGCCAGATTTTTTTGCAGATCCAGCGTGATGCGGATCCCGTTTTGGGATTTCCTGTCTTTTTGAAATAATTCGATGATTTCTTCCAGTGCCCGATCGACGATTAGGCGTTCTCGTCTACCGGTCGGCGGCTTGGAGAAAAAGAGGAAGTCTCCCAGCAAAGTGTTCAGCCGATCGGTTTCCCGCATCACGATCTGGACCAGTTTTTCCTGATGGGGTGAAAACGTCATTTCTTCCTTAATCATTTGAATGGCTCCCAACAGGGAGGCCAGAGGGTTCTTGATTTCATGAGCCAGGCCGGCGGCGAGTTCTCCCAGCCCAGCCATTTTTTCCACGCGTTTAAGATGATCCTGTACCGATTTCAACTCTTTTCTAGTTTCCCGGGTCTGATCTGCGAGAAAACTGCTGAGCAGGGCAACCGCAAAACTGGAAATCAGCATTATTCCGATCTTATACACCACATGGGTCCACTCCACTTCCTTGATTTCATGGAAATCCTGCAGGGGAGGGCGTAGATATTGAAAAAATTCCAGAATCAAAAGAATGGCGTATTGTACATTGGCCAGGGCGGATATAAATAATGCGCCGTTACGGGAAATCAGGGAACTGGCGTAAATGACGGTTAACAAATATAAAAAAGAAAAAATGCTGGAAAAACCGCCAGTTGAATAAATGATCGCCGATACCACCGTGATGTCGATACCGACCTGGAGGTAGGCCAGACCGATGGTTTGTTTCATCCGGGGGAGGATCAACGCATAGACAATAGACAGGAAAAAGATCCCGATGACAATTCCGTAGAGCATTATCAGTGGCGGGCTCAGGCGGGTCAGGTTTTTCCCATGTTGGATGAAAATGGTGGACCCCAGCAGAATCACGGTAAAAATGATTCTGAAAAGCATGAGAATTTTCAGTTTCTCACGCAGTTCTTCCCTGGTTTCCTGGTATTTCATCGGTATCCCGAAATTTATTTTTTCCAGAGAAATCAGATGACGCTGGCGATTTTGAAAATGGGGAGATACATCGCAATCACCAAACCGCCGATGGTTACTCCCAGAAAGACGAGCATGAAAGGTTCGATCATTGCAGTTAAATTTTCTACGGCCTGGTCCACTTCTTCATCATAGAAGTCGGCGATTTTCTGGAGCATACTGTCCAGGGCTCCCGTCGCTTCCCCCACCGCGATCATCTGCACCACCATGGGAGGAAATACCCCGCTATCCGCCAGCGGATCCGCCATGGTCTGTCCTTCCGCGATGGCGGATCGAACCTTGTAAATAGCGTTTTCTATCGTTTTGTTCCCGGCCGTTTTGGCTACGATTTCCAGGGCATCCAATATTGCGACCCCGCTGGAAAGCATGGTTCCCATGGTCCGGCTGAATTTGGCAACCGAGACCTTCCGGATCAGAATGCCGACTACCGGAAGCATCAGAAGGAGGTGGTCCACCATCGCTCTTCCCTTAGGAGTCCGATAATATTTCCGGAAGGCGAGAATGAACAGAACGAGGGCACCAAGCATATATAGGACATTGGATTTTACAAAATTACTGAGATTGATCACGATCTGGGTGAAGAAAGGCAACTGCGACCCGAATTCCATAAACATTTTCTGAAACACGGGGATGACAAACACCAGGATGATGGTGAGAACGATCACCGCAATCGCCAGGGTGACACCCGGGTAGGTCATGGCTCCTTTGACTTTGGCTTTTAATTTGGCGGCTTTTTCAATATAACCCGCGAGTCTTCGCAAAATCGTGTCAAGGATTCCTCCTGCCTCTCCGGCCGCGATCATATTTACAAACAAATCGTCAAATTGGGCTGGAAATTGCCGAAGGGAATCCGCCAGCGTGGAACCGCTTTCAACAGTCTCTTTAATCTGTTTCAGCATTTTTTGGAATGTCGAGTTTTCCTGCTGCTGATACAGAATGTCCAGACAATGGACAATGGGCAATCCGGCATCGATCATGGTGGAGAACTGTCTGGTGAACAGAATGATATCCTTTTCTTTGACTTTGGGCTGAAAAAATTCGATGTTTTCGAAAAGATCCTTGGGTTTTTTCCGGATTCTGGTAGGAATGATTCTCTGCCGATTCAGTTGGGATCTCACCGCCTGTTCATTGGGAGCTTCCAGTTCCCCTTTTTGCTGTTCCCCTTTCAGGTTTTTTCCGGTCCAGGTATAGATAGGCATGTCGATGGGTCCTGTTCTGATAGAAATACGGTTGGATACAATCACCGAAGGAAAACCGGGATGTGATAACCTGTGGATTCCCTCTTGAAATGTCTATCACAATCCCTTCCGTTCAACAAGAATATCTTGTTTGAGCCGGCGCCCCTCCCGGATTACGGACAGGTTGTTTCTTTGACGAAGCCCTGCAGGGCTCCGTTAACCTCCCGCTTTACCTCCTTCCACCCTGGACCTCCCCCACCTTAACTCCCCCCAC
>CAZTKB010000155.1:0-8437 GCA_964614125.1 uncultured Desulfobacterales bacterium
AAGGCGCCTTTTCCCTGATTGTCATGACCAGTAGGGGAGAAGTGATCGGCATCAAGGATCCTCACGGGTTCCGCCCCCTGTGCCTGGGGAAATTAAACGGCAGCTATGTTCTGGCGTCCGAAACTTGTGCTCTCGACCTGGTGGAAGCGGAATTCATCCGGGAACTGGATCCCGGGGAAATCGTCATCATCGGCCCCAACGGAATCAAGAGTCTTCGGATACCAACGGCCCGGCGGCGTGCCTTCTGTATTTTCGAATACATCTATTTTGCCAGACCGGACAGCACCATCTATGGGAAAAATGTCTATCTGACCCGCAAAGCCCATGGAAGACAACTGGCCGGAGAAGCACCGGTCGATGCCGATCTGGTCATGCCCTTTCCGGATTCCGGAACCTATGCGGCGTTGGGATATTCGGAAGCATCCGGCATTCCGTTCGAAATGGGGATGATCCGGAATCATTATGTCGGCAGGACCTTTATCCAACCGACGCAAAGCATGCGGGACTTTGGAGTACGGGTCAAGTTGAATCCGGTCAAGGAACTGCTGAAAGGCAAGGATGTGATCATCATCGAGGATTCCATCATCCGTGGCACGACGGTCCGAACCCGGGTCAAGGCCCTGCGGGAACTGGGAGTCAAACGGATTCACCTTCGGGTGAGCGGCCCGGCCCATCGGTTTCCCTGCCACTATGGAATCGATTTTTCGACCAAAGGTGAGTTGATCGCATCCCGGATGAGCGTCGAAGAATTGCGTGATTTTCTGGGTCTGGACACCCTCCACTACCTGTCTCTGAACGGCCTGTTAACCTCTACCGGCGTTCCCGATCCGGAAGATCATTTCTGCAAAGCCTGTTTCGACGGGTGCTACCCGGTCCAATTCGACGAAACGGTCTCCAAGTACTGCCTGGAGTAATCCCTTTCCCATGCGCACCGTCGAGTTCTCCCGGGATTGTGTCAATGTCTTTTTTCATATTCTGACCGCCTGTAATCTCACCTGCCGACATTGCTACATCAACCCGGATCAGCATGGTCGGTCCACGCTGGACATTGATACCATCACCGCCTGGATGGATCTGTTTCGCCGCCCCTCCCAACCGGCCAACATCATCTTTCTGGGAGGAGAACCGACCCTGCATCCGTATCTGCCGGATGCCGTACGGCATGCCCGCGCCACCGGCTATAAATCGATCACCATTGATACCAACGGATATCTTTTTCATGATATCCTGAACCGGGTGACTCCCGAAGAAGTGGATACGTTCAGTTTCAGCTTAGACGGCGCCACCCGGGAAACGAACGACCTGCTCCGAGGCTCCGGATCCTACCCGGTGATCCTGGAAGGAATCCGGCAGTCCCTTCAAAAAGGTTTCGGCACCTCCGTCATTTACACGGTAAGCGGGACCAATATTTCGGAAATTGACCGGATGCCCGAACTGCTGTACGGCCTGGGGGTAAAACGGTTTTTTATTCAGGTAATCGGCCTGCGGGGCCGTTTAGCATCATCCACTCACCCGAATGCCCCTCCCCTATGCCGCCAGGTCTCCATGGAGCAATGGTCTGAAATCATTCCGGCGGTGGCGGTTCACGCGGCAAAACTGGGTATCACGGTCACCTATCCCAAGGTCTTTCTGGAATCCGAAGATGTTTTTGAATGTGCCGGCAACGTGGCGGAAAATTATTTCATTTTCCCAAACGGGAGGGTCTATCGTTGTCCTCTGTGCGAGGACTATCCGGTGCATAGCCTGCAGATTTCCAACAACCGCCTTTCGGCTATCCCCGGAATCACGGAAGCATCCCTGTTTCCCCTGCAAATCCCGGAAGGGTGCGTGATGAACCGTCTGATTCAGCCAGAAAACATCCGCTACCGATCGGACGGCCGTCCCGCGTATCGGATCGCCTGCTGCCTGCTGAAAAACCAGGCCGATCCTTTCTCGGCCGGAGATTTTTTTTCATGAAACGATGCAGTGATTGCGGCGGACCGGTGAATCGGATCATTCCGCCCGGCGACGACCGTCCCCGTTTTGTCTGCCGGGATTGCGGGATGATTCACTATCAGAATCCCCGGATGGTGGTGGGATGCATTCCAAACCATGAAGGCCGGATTCTGTTATGCCGGCGGGCCATCGATCCTTGTCGCGGGACTTGGACCTTCCCGGCCGGATATCTGGAAAACGGTGAAACCGTCAACGCCTGTGCCAAGCGGGAAGCGTGGGAAGAAGCCGGAATCCGGCTGGATGATATGACTCCCTATCTCATGTTCAATATCTGCCATATTCACCAGTTGTACCTCATTTTCCGGGGTCGCCTGATCGATACCGGTTTTCAGGCCGGCGCGGAAAGTTCGGAGGTGAATCTGTTTTCGGAGGCAGAAATCCCCTGGAAGGAGCTTTCATTTCCGGTGATCCGGGAATCCCTCCGCCGATATTTTGAGGATCGGGTTTCCGGCCGGTTTCCCTTTGGAATACACGATATCCTGCCCTCTGACTCGTTTACTTCCGGCTATTGTGGATCCGCCTTGGTTTTGGAACCCTAGGTAAATCCCAAGGCCACAAAACCCTTTCCGATCCCATTTTGGGATCATCCCACCGGAACCGTATCCAGAAACTCCTGTATGGCCCGCGTGACCTCGACCGGCTTTTCCAGCGGAGACAGATGCCCCGCATCCGCGATATTCACCACGTGGGAACGCGGGATCTTCTCCGCCAGAAACGTCCCAAACTTGGGAGGCGTCAGCCGGTCGTCCGAAGCCGTCATGACCAGGGTCGGGACATGAATCTCATGCAACCGTTCCCTTACATCGAATCGGTCGCAGGCCGCAAAATCCCCCAGGGTGACCGCGGGCGGACACGCCGCCATGCAGTCGATCATCGGCTGAATCCGGGAGGGATCTGTTTTTTCGGACGCGGTAAATCCCCGAAGAAAACGGAGGAATCCCGGGAAATCCCGTTCGATCTCTTCGAAGATTCGGGGCAGCACTTTCAGTTTCGCTCCGGTATTGATCAGAATGCCGGCCACGAACTGGTCGGCATGGTCCAATAGCAGTTGGAGGGCAATCGCACCTCCGATGCTCAGGCCACATATCACTGTCGAAGAGAGACCGAGGAATCGCTGAAAATCGGAAATATCCGCTGCGTAGTCTTCCACGCGGGTCCTTCCCGGCCCGCGGCTCCGGCCATGGCCCGGAAGGTCGGGGGCAATTGCGTTGACCGATTCCAGGCCTTGAACCTGGTTTTGCCACAGTATCGAGGCCCCACCCGATCCATGCAGAAAAATAATGGTCGCCTGGTCTTTATCCAAAGGCCAACGGTTGGCGATGAAACCGATGTGGTCCGCTGTCGATTCGATGGGTGTCATGAATTTCCTCAAAAGGATCCCGGTTGCCGGTTCTTTCGTAGACAAATGGGTGGGTTGCCTCATCCTTCGATGGTTTTGAACTTTTCCGAAGACGCCCCGCATACCGGACATTTGTCGGGTATCTTCCCGTCTGTCACATATCCGCATACCTGGCAGACATGATACGCTTTCGTAATATCCTTGATGACATGGTACAGGGCACGCTCATAGAGCTTCATATGGAAGGTTTCGGCATCCCTGGCCTGACTGAACACCAATGCCGCCGTTTTCTCGCCCTCTTCCTCCGCATCCCGGATAAATTCCGGATACTCGTTCTCACTGACGGATTTTTCCCGGGAAAAGGATTTTTCCAGATTGGTGTCGGTGTCCGAGACAATCAATTCCTTGATGAGATTCATGTGACGGGTGGCATGGACCCGCTCCGCTTCGGCGATGGCCCGAAACAGCAGCTCGATCTGGGGGACTTCTTCCTCTCTTGCCTTCTCCGCATAGGCCAACAGCCGGAAATACGCCTTGGCCTCTCCGACAAACGCGCGGTAAGCGTTCTGACGCGTCTTTTCCTTCATGCTCTCCATCCTCTCCCTGTTTCCGGCGGCAGATTCCGTCACCGGTTTCGTATCTTCGGGTTCCGTTTCCTTCAGGACAGCCGATTCCGGTAATCCTCATATCCGAATTTCCGGACCAGGCGGAAATCGCCATGCAAATCCACCATCCCGATGGAAGGCAGCCGAATCCCGTTAAATGTGTTGTTTTTCACCATGGTGTAATGCGCCATGTCCAGAAACACCAGCCGGCTTCCGGGAGACAGCGGCTCCGGGAAGGAGTAGTCCCCGATGACATCTCCGGCCAGGCAGGTCATGCCGGCCAGCCGGTAGGTGTGGGGGTAGTCGCCGGGCCGGCCCGCGCCGACGATTTCCGGGCGGTACGGCATCTCGATGACATCCGGCATATGGGCCGCGGCACTGGTATCCAGAATCGCGATATCCATTTGGTTGTGGACAATATCCTCCACCGTGGCGACCAGCACACCGGTATTCAGGGCGATAGCCTCGCCCGGTTCCAGAAATACCTCCAACCCCCGCCGGTACCGGAAATCCGAAATGATCCGACACAGCAGGTCCACATCATAATCCGGACGGGTGATATGGTGCCCCCCTCCGAAATTCACCCATTCCATCCGCCCCAGCACATCCCCGAATTTCTCCTCGAATACCGGAAGCGTTCGATCCAGAGAATCTGCATTCAGCTCGCACAATGTGTGGAAATGCAGTCCGCTGATTCCCTCCAGTTGATCGGAACGGAACCGGCCCCTGGTCACCCCCAGGCGGGAAAACGGGCCACAGGGATCATATATCGCTGTTTTCACTTCCGAATGTTCCGGATTTACCCGGATCCCGCATCGGATGGTCTTTGAATGAGACATCACACGTAGGCGGAACCGGTCCCACTGTGCAAAGGAGTTAAAGACAATATGGTCGCAGAACCGCATCAGGTCCGGAAAATCGGATTCCGGGTAAGCCGGCGCGCAGGCATGCACCTCTTTTTTGAATTCCTCGAAACCCAACCGGGCTTCATCCACGGAACTGGCCGCAATTCCACACAGAACCTCCCGGATCTGCGGAAACAGGCTGAACATCGCAAATCCCTTCAAGGCCAGAAGGATTCTGGCGCCGGTGCGGTCCTGCACCGCTTTCAGGATGTCGAGATTGCGGGCCACATCGGATTGAAAAACGACGTAACAGGGCGAGGGAATCGCCGGATTCAGTAAAATTTTTCGATCCATGGCAGGCCGTGCACCATCAGTTGTTCCATGAACGGGTCCGGGTCGAATTCTTCCACATTGTATACACCGGGCCTTTTCCACACACCGGTCAGCATCATCATGGCGCCGATCATGGCTGGAACCCCGGTGGTATAGGAGATGGCCTGGGCCCGGACCTCCCGGTAGCATTCCGCATGGTCACATATGTTATAGATATAGTATGTGACAGGTTTACCGTTTTTGACCCCCTCGATCAGGCATCCGATATTGGTTTTTCCCTGGTAATTTTCCCCCAGGGTCGAAGGTTCGGGCAACAGGGCTTTCAAAAACTGCAACGGAACGATATCCACGCCCTGGAACCGCACGGGATCGATACGGGTCATTCCGACGTTTTGCAAAACCCGAAGATGGGTCAGATACTCCTGCCCGAACGTCATCCAAAACCGCATCCGCTTGACTCCGGGAATGTTTTTGACCAGGGATTCCATTTCCTCATGATACATCAGATACATTTCGCGCGGACCGATGCCCGGAAAATCGAAAGTCTTGTGAACTTGGAGCGGTTCCGTTTCGATCCATCTCCCATTTTCATAATATTTCCCTTTGGCCGTCACCTCCCGGATATTGATTTCGGGATTGAAATTGGTGGCGAATGGATGGCCGTGATCCCCGGCGTTGCAGTCCATGATGTCCACCGTGTGGATCTGGTCGAAATGATGTTTCAGGGCATAGGCGCAAAAAATATTGGTTACCCCAGGATCGAAGCCGCAACCCAGAAGGGCCATGATGCCGCGGTTCCGGAAGCGGTCCTGATAGTCCCACTGCCATTTATAGCAAAACTTCGCTTCGTCCGGAGGTTCGTAGTTGGCCGTATCCAGATAGTCGACCCCTGTTTCCAGACACGCATCCATAATGGTGAGATCCTGGTACGGCAACGCTACATTGACAACCAGATCCGGTTGAAATCGCCGGATCAAATCGACCAATTCCGGGGTCCGGTCGGCGTCCACCTGGGCGATTTCAATGGGCCTTTCGATCTGCTGCTGAATGGCCCGGCATTTTTCCAGAGTCCGGCTGGCCAGCAGTATTTCGGTGAACACCTCCGGCACCCGGGCACACTTATGGGTGACGACGCCACCGACTCCCCCTGCCCCGATGATGAGAACTTTGCTCATGGCGACTACTCCCTTGACGTTGGTTATGATGGATCCGGATGATTCCTGCCGCAGAACCTTTTTCCTGTTGACAGTGCGGGAGGAATATGATTGTCATACCGCAACGGCGCGAATACGTCCTGAACGATATCAGCCCGTTTTCGGGATATCAAGACAAATCCGCCCAGGAACCAAATCCACCGGACAAAGTGACAACCGTATAACATGCAGATCGACATACATACCCATCTGTTCCCGAATGACATCCGAAACCGGCGGGAGAACTGGTTTGACGGCGAACCCGCTTTCCGGCTCCTGTACGAACCGCCCCGATCCCGGATGTGTGGGGCCGAAGAACTGATCCGGACCATGGACGAACAGGGAATCGATCGGTCCGTCATCTTCGGATTTCCGTGGAACAACCTGGAAACATCCCGAAAAAACAATGATTATATCATCGAATCCGTTCAACGGTATCCGGACCGGCTCATCGGCTTGGGCTGTCTGAATCCATGTCACCCTGCCGCAGATACAGAAGTAGCCCGCTGTCTGGACTGCGGACTGAAAGGTATCGGGGAGCTGGCGTTTTACGAAAGAGGAATCGATGAAACCGTACTGGAGGCCTTGGATCCGATCATGTCGCTGTGCCATACCCGGCAGGTACCGGTGATGGTTCATACCAACGAGCCGATCGGGCACCTGTATCCCGGCAAGGCCCCCATGACCCTGATGCAGATTTACCGGATGGTCCGGCGGTATCCGGAAAACGATCTGATTCTGGCCCACTGGGGAGGAGGCCTGTTTTTTTACGCCTTGATGAAAAAAGAGGTTCGACAAAGCCTGGCACGTGTCTGGTTTGATACGGCGGCTTCTCCGTTTCTATATGATCCAGCCATTTACCGGGAAGCCGTCGCGATTCTCGGACCCGATCGGATCCTCTTCGGCAGTGATTTTCCGCTGCTCCCGCCTCAACGGTATCGAAAGGAGATGGAACAATCCGGAATTGATGGTTTCGTCATCAGCCAAATCATGGGCGGGAACGCCAAACGCCTGTTGGGGATGTGATCCGCAACAGTTCCCGAAACAGCGGGGTCATGCGTTCCTGAAATTCCGGCGGAACAAACAGCTTCCGGATCGGTCTGTTCGGTACCAGACTTTCGGTCGGAAGATCGGATGCAGCCGTGCCAGTACCGAGGTAACTTAACATATCGATCAGGTTTCCGGAGTATCCGGTATGATCCAGATCTTCAATCACCTGCAGAAACAGGGTGTTCAGTGCGAGCCTCCATTCGCTCTGCTCGGCACATTCGGTTTCCGGGCAAGGGCTGGACGACATCATGCACCGGCAGGCAAAGGGACGGGCTGGATAGATCCGGCAGCGGTCGTTTTCCAACAACGGACAAGATCGGTCACCGCCTTCCCAGGTTTCCTCCGGGATATCCTGTCCGGCCATGCACAATTCGGCCACCCGGTTGGTCGTCAGAACGGGGATGAAGCGGGGCTCCGCAGCCGCCGGCAAACAGAGCGCCTGCGGGTCGGTATTCCCATAGGTTTGGCACCAATCCAAAATCAGGCGTGCTTCGAGGGTTGTCACCGTCACGTTCCGAGTACAGCAAGCAGAGCAGCCCGGGCGACACACGGCTTCGAAAGGCTCGGTCATGGAATTAAACCGGCGGTATACCTCCCACAGGATTTGGATCCCCTGTGTCCTCTCCGGTTTCGATGCGGGTCCCCCCTCGGCCCGGAACCGGGCCGGTTCACTGCAGATATCGGTCATGTTGCCACCCGTGTAAAAAGAAATGTACAGAATGGAGAAAATTTATGACATCATCCGTGTATTTTATGGATTTGAGAGCCGGTTTCAAGGAAAATCTGCTGCAGAAACTGGGGAGGCTTCTGGAAACCGCCGGAATCAGGGAAACCGTTTCCAAAAGGGATCTGGTCGCAATCAAGATTCATTTCGGAGAAAAAGGGAACGTCGCCTTCATCCGTCCGGTTTTTGTCCGGAAAGTAGTCGAAACAATTCGGACATTAGATGGAAACCCCTTTGTTACGGACGCCAACACCCTGTATGCAGGAACGCGGAGTGACGCCCCCAGCCATCTGACCACGGCCGTTCAAAACGGTTTTGCCTATTCCGTCGTGGATGCTCCCCTGGTTATTGCG
>CAZTKB010000156.1:0-8413 GCA_964614125.1 uncultured Desulfobacterales bacterium
GGGTATGAAGTGGTGACCGGGAGGGAAGGGATGGGAGGCGGCGATATCAAGCTTCTGGCCATGGTGGGGACACTGGTGGGCTGGAAAGGAGTGGTGTTCACCATCTTTTCTGCTTCCCTTATCGGAACGGCCGTCGGCCTGGCGGTCATGATCCGGGCGGGACGGAACATGAAACTGGCGATTCCCTTCGGACCTTTTCTGTCTATCGGTGCGATCCTGTATCTGTTTTGGGGGCCCGATGTGCTGCGGTGGTATCTATCCGGCCTTGGAGGATGAATAACCGATGCGGCTGGCGGTTTTGTCCGACATTCATGGAAACCTGGACGCCTTTCAGGAGGTACTTGCGGATATCGAGCAGGTCGGCGTGGACCATATTTTCTGCCTGGGAGACATGGTCGGATACGGACCGGAACCTGAAGAATGTCTGGAACTGGTCCGCGAACGGGAGATCCCCTGTATCCTGGGTAATCACGAGATGGGGATTCTGTCTCCCAAAACCTTGAAATGGTTCAACCCCACGGCTCGGGAATCCATAGAGAAAACCCGGGACATGCTGTCCGCCTCATCCCGGCTTTGGCTGCAGACCCTTCCCCAGTTCCGGGTTTATGAAACCATCCGTTTTGTTCACGGGTTTCCCCCGGATTCTCCATTTCTGTATTTGTTCCAAGTACCCCGTGACGGCTTGATCCGTAGCTTTGCCACTCTTTCCGAGACCATCTGCTTGGTTGGTCATACGCATGTCATGCGCCTGATTCGGTTTGACGGTGTGGAACCGGTAACCACCCGGATTGGACCAGGTCTCATTTCGTTGGGGGAATCGAATAAATATATCATCAACGCGGGCTCGGTCGGCCAGCCAAGGGAGGGGACAATTTCTGCTGGATATCTGCTGTTGGATACCGGGCAGGGAACCCTGGAGGCCCGCATGATACCGTATGACTCCAGCCGCACGGCGGAAAAGATTCTTCGACTGGGTCTGCCGGCCGTGCACGCCGAACGATTGCGGCCCAGATGAAAACGATCGGCAAATATGAAATCATCGGTTTTCTGGGAAAGGGGGGAATGAGCCGCGTGTACCGGGTTAGACTTCCGATCGTCGGAAAGACCCTGGCCCTGAAGCTGCTTGCACCCCACCCATTTCTGGTCGGCCTGCTTGGAATGGAGAGAATCGAGTCATTGTTTCTCGCCGAGGCCAAAACCATGGCAGGCCTGCGGCATCCGCATGTTCTGGAAATCTGGGATTTTGACCGGGATGCCTGCGGAAGGCCGTTTTATACGATGGCCAATCACAGTCACAGTCTGGGGACCCTGCTGGGAGAGACCTATGATCCGGAAATCCCCAGCCGGACCCTGGCACCCGACAAGGCGGCCCGATATATGCGCCAGACCCTTTCCGGGCTGGCATGTCTGCATGATGCCGGGATTTTGCACCGGGACATCAAGCCTTTCAATCTGCTGGTGACCGACCGGAATACCGTTCGAATTGCCGATTTCGGCTTGTCCCGCACCCGCCGGGAAATTTTCCGCGGCCCGGACAACCTTAAGATTGGATCACCCTACTATGCGGCTCCGGAACAGGAAAAAGATCCGGATCACCTGAAACCCTCCGCAGATCTCTACGCCGCGGGAGTGATCCTGTACCGGATGCTGACCGGACGGCTGCCTGCAAACCCGCCGGAGCCTCCGAGCCGCTTGGATCCGGAACTGGGCGGGGCTTGGGATGCCGTGATGAGACGTGCATTGGAAAAGAATCCGTCATACCGGTTTCAGACAGCGGATGAAATGTCCTCTGCAGTCGATACGGCGGAAGCCGCCTGGGTTCGGGAAAAAGAGCAGGCGTGTCGATTGGCAATGCATCCGGCGAAACGGGAGTCCTTGCATCCAAGGTGCCGCCACATCCGAAGCGACCCGCTCCAGATCCGGCCCCAAGCGGCCCGCGACCAGTTCGGGCTGGATATTCTGTGGCGTCCGATCCGGATATTCGCCGGTGATTTGGGTGATCCGGCAAACGGATGTGTCCGGGATGAACGGTCGGGATTGGTCTGGCAGGTTTCCGGATCCCGATATGCGATGCCCTGGCCGGATGCGGTGGTGTTTGTCGACTGGTTGAACCGCGAAGGAGTTGGAAACCGGAGGGACTGGCGAATGCCCACCGTGGACGAGTTGTTGACCCTGGTGACCCGAAGCCCATCAGCCTTTGACTTATGTATTCCTCCGGTATTCGATCCCCTGCAGAAATGGCTGTGGAGTTCAGACCGGAAGGGTTATCATTTCGCCTGGTATGTCAGCCTGGATCTGGGGTTCGTCCATTGGCAGGACGAAGCGGGCTTCGGGTTTGTGCGGGCCGTTTCCGGTCCCGACCAGGCTACACAAGCTCCTTGACGGCAGCCAGTATCGCTTCGTAGTCCGGTTCCTGGGCCACTTCGCGAACCAGCTGGACATACCGCACCATTCCTTCCCGGTCTACCACGAAAACCGCCCGGGCCAGCAGCCGGAGTTCCTGGATCAGGGTTCCATAAAGCCGGCCGAATTCCGCCGTGCGGTGGTCCGAAACCGTGACGACCTTGTCAATCCCTGCTGCGCCGCACCAGCGTTTCTGGGCGAATGGCAGATCCATGCTGACCGTCAGGATCACGGTTTCGGAGCCCAGTTTTACGGCTTCCGTGTTGAACCGCCTGGTTTCCATGTCGCAAACCGGGGTATCCAGGGAGGGGACAGAAGATATGATCAGAATTTTGCCCCGGTAATCGCTGATTCGAACCGGGGACAAATTATTGTCCACCATCTGGGCGTCCGGGGCGGTCTGCCCGGGTTGAGGCATGCTGCCCAACAGGGTGAGGGGATTGCCTTTCATGGTGATTGCGCCGGGATGTTCTTCCATGGTGTCCTCCTTCTTTTGTTGTGGTTGTTGGGTCGGATCTGAGAAATATACAAAACATAAGAACGTTTGGAAAAGAAAAAAGGGGGGGATTTGAAAAGGCGGAGCGATGGTTCCTTTGACGGATTCCCAGGGGAGCGGGAGTGTTGGGTTGAATGATCCTCGGTTCTGTGATACGCATTTCGGAACGGAAAATGAAACCGGCTTGGCGGTCCGGACATTCCGGAAAAGCAGAAGCCGATATAACTAATCTTATGGGAGGTGTTTATGTACCATACCATTCTGGCGCCACTGGACGGGTCTATCCGGGGAGAACGGATTCTACCCCATGTCGAAAACCTAGCTTCTCAATTCAAAGCCAAGGTCATCCTGTTACAAGTGATGAGCCCGCCGCAAATCGTCAATCCCTCCATACAAAGTTCCAGCGCACACACAGACATGATCAAACAGAGCCTCAAGGAATTCAACAAGCGGTATGAAGACGTCATGACCTATCTAGGGGGATGGCAGGGAGAGTTTCGGGAAAAGGGAATCGATGCCCGGAAATTTGTCGAACAGGGTCCGGTGGTGGAAACGATCATCGCGGTCGCCAAACGGGAAAACGCGGATCTGATCGCCATGGCCAGCCATGGGCGAACCGGCTTGGCCCGGGTATTTTACGGGAGCGTGACTGCCGGAGTGCTGCAGATGGTTGACCGCCCCATCCTGTTGATCCGATCTCGCACCATGGAATAACGGAGCACGGTTGGGGATGGTGGATAGATGGTCGAAAAACCGGACTGAAAACAGGCCCGGCGTTCAACTGAACCTGCCCATGCTGGCTCCGCTTCCGGCAAAAGCAGTCAAACAGACATTGGCATGGCTGGATGACCGGGCCGAAAAAAAGGGGGAGCCTACGCTGAGGGAGGCGGCCGACGGGATTCGGTTATCCGGGCAAGGCCCGGAACTTTCGGAATTGGTACGGATCTGGTCTTCCCTGCTGGAAGATGGAAAGATCATCCTGCTTCGGAATTCGACCCCGGCCCAGCTGCCTGATTCCCTGATGGCGCTGGAGAAACCGGAGTGCTGGAACGATTTCCGGATTCGGCCGCGAAAACGGTTATCCCGGGAGAAACTGGATTGTCTCCTGGCATTAATAGGGGATTTTCCGGGTTCCGGGAAGGCCGGCGATTCAGACGAGGTGGTGGATGATATTCGGAGGATGATCCGTTCCTGGAAAATGGAGCTGGCCGAATGTAAAACTTTGTGCCGCCGGGCCGGTTCCCCGGGTGAAAACGCGATCTTGGATTGCTTGTACAACATCCAAAAATTGAGTCGGATATGGAGAGTTGATGAGCTGCTGGAGACGGTAGGAAAGGATGAGTTCCGGGTTTTGCGGGAGCGTGTTCAGGCGATTCGGGTGTACGGCGGTGTTCAGATCCTGTTTTGGAAGTCTTTTCAAAAAGCGGTGGTCCGATTGGCGGGATATGAGGAGGAATTGCGGACCTGTGATGGGTTTCTTGCGGTGCGTGCCGAACTGGCCCGGCTGAGGGAAAACCCCGAACCATGGAACGTGATCGATCGAATCCGGGAGATGACTTCCTGGATGGAGGAAGAAATGGATCAGCTCGACCACGAAAGGCTCAAGAAGGCCCGGAGTTCGGCGATGGATGAGGTTGACGACATGATTGCGGATGTCTACCGGAGGTATCCGAAAGAAACCGGTCGGGTGGAGGAACGCAGACAGGCCCTGTTTTCCCTGCGGCAGATCCGGAAGAAATTGGAAATGGCAGTTGATCGGAGTGCGGTGGAAACTGCGATGGAGGAGGCGCTTCGGTAAGGGGGCGGGGGAGGGACTACCAGGAAGGCTGAACAAGACGCCGGGCCGTCTCCAAGTCTTGGGGTGTGTTGATGTTGAAAAAGCTGATCAGATCCGGGTCCACTTTTCGGATTTCGGATTCAGGCACCCGTCCGATACGCTCCTGGCGAAACACCCGCAGAATTTTGAGCCTCCCATCGATGACGGCCTGCTCAATGCGGGGCAGGCAGGTTTTGGCATATACCGCACACAAGGCTTCGGTTCCCTTTCCGGTCTCGGGCATGACCACTTCATATCGGCCATCCATGCGTCCTACAATCAGGCGGATCAGTTCGGGCTGCAAAAATGGTGTGTCACAGGCGGTACAGAAGACATACGGGGTGGTGGCATGAAACAGGGCCGCATGGATCCCGGTCAGAGAACTGCGGATCCCGAACAGGTCAGATGCCATGGCGATGTCCCATGCCAGATAGTCCTGTGGCGCGTTGGTGATCAGAAGCACATGATCGAAAATGGAGGAAAGGACCTTACACAGGCGGTCCAGGATGGTACCCCCGTTGATTTGGATGAGAGCCTTGTTTCTGCCATGAAACCGGGTTCCCCTCCCTCCGGCCAGAATGACGCCCGTAATGTCTTCCCGGATGGATGTCACCATGGAATTTCCTGTAACGATTTTCGAAGGTTGTCCCGCATGAGGCGGCTCCGGATGAGGGGTGTGAACGGTTTCGTGTTCGCGGCTTCCCGGGTCAGATGAATCCCCTGTTTTTTCTCCGCTTCCCGGATAAGGAACCGGTAGCGTTTCTTGGCTTCCCGGATCATCCGGTCGATTTCTTCCTGTTTTTGCGGATCTGCTCCAAGCTCCCGCGCTCGTTCCAACTGAAAGAGCGCGTTCTTGTAGTCCCCCTGCAACCGGTAATACATTCCCAAATAATAACAAGCTGTTCCTTCCTGTTCCAGTGCACTGTAGGTTTTTCCCAGGTTGAACAGGGTATCGAGGTGGTCGGGCACTGCCCCAAACACCCGTTCCAAACTCTGAGCGGCATCCTGGTAACGTTCCATAGCCATCTGTGTCCGTCCCAGATAAAACAGGGTCTGCAGGTTGGAGGGTTCCATCATCGCGGCACTTTCCAGAACGTTCCTGGCTTCCGTGTACCGCCCGTCCATAAAAAAGATTCTTCCCAGATCCGACAGTTTGATTGGATCGAAGGCCTGTTTTTCCAACGCATTCCGAAGGAGAGTCACCGCTTCGTTCCGATGTCCCAACCGGGCCTGCAACAGCGCCATGCCGTGGAGGGCCAGAGGGTCATCCGCAGATTGTTCCAGGCGGTCGGAAAAGGATTTCCGCGCGGTGTCCTCGTTTTCGTACCAGGCCATCAGACGCATATGCATCATGGCGAATCGGGTCGGACCGGATTCAGTAGCCTGAGAAACCCGTTCCGGATTCTGTTCCATCCAGGATGAGATATAGGCGATCCGGTTTTCGACAGCCGGGTGGGTCATCAGGTAGGTGGGGATTTGTTTGGGGCCAAACCACTGCTGGCTCCGGATCTTGTTCAGCATGGTCAACAATCCCTGTGGGTGGTAGCCTGCCTTGACCAGTATATCCAACCCCATCTGATCCGCCTGCATTTCGTCGTCCCGGCTGTAGGCCAGGGACAAAGACTGTCCCGCTGCCGCGGAACCGACCGTGGCGGCACTCCCCAACGAGGAGGCTCCGGAGGCCCCCATCAAGATGCCGGCGGCTACACCCGCCAGGGTGGCAATGCCGATCTTTTTCTGTCGCTCAATGCGATCAGATATATGGCGGCAGGCGACATGTGAAATTTCATGGCCGATGATTCCGGCCATCTCCTCCTCGCTATCCATGGCGGCGAACAGACCGCTGTTCAAAAATATCTGGCCTCCCGGACCGGCAAAGGCGTTATAGGTTGGATCCTTAACTACGTAAAAACGATAGGGAAAGGGTTTTTCGGGAAGGGTGGTTGTGATTTTTTGACCAATTTCGGAAACGAAGTCGGTGATCAGGAAATCATCGACAAACTGGTAGTGTTCCCGGACCAGCATCATGAATTCATCGGAAAGCTTTTCCTCCTCGTGAATCGTGATGGCCGAAAGGCCGGGTGCCAGGCACAGATGAACCGCCGCGGTCATCATCAGAAAAATGAACGGGTGTTTCAACCGGGATTGCATGGAGATCCTTTTTTATATGCCCATCACCTTTTCATCGGATGGATTTTGTGATATATCATGCCGGATCAACGTTCCGAAAAAGGGGGGGGCCTGCCCTATTCAGCGGTAACTCCCAGCGGAAGATGTGCTCCGGAACATGGCATTTTATAGTCTATCAGGATTCCCGATTATGGCAATTATTATTTGCATCGCCAATCAAAAAGGAGGTGTGGGCAAGACCACAACCGCTGTGAATCTGTCGGCGGCCTTGGCGGCTTCCGAGAAACGGACACTCCTGGTTGACTGCGATCCTCAGGGGAATGCCACGACCGGCGTCGGGATTGACAAGGCTGGATTGAAAAAGTCTCTGTACCACGGCATGATCGGAGAGGTGTCGGCGCGGGAGTTGATTCAGGAGAGTGAAATTCATACCCTGAAGATACTGCCATCCCGCCAGGAATTGATCGGGTTCGAAATTGAGATGATGTCTGAGGACAACCGGGAAAAGGTTCTGAAAAATCTGTTGTCCCAGGTTGCAGAGGATTTCGATTATATTCTTCTGGATTGCCCCCCTTCTCTGAGTCTGATCACCGTTAATGCCCTGACCGCGGCCACAGACATACTGGTCCCCCTGCAATGCGAATTTTACGCGCTGGAGGGATTGGGACAATTGCTGAATACGGTCAAACGGATCCGGAAAAGTTTGAATGCCGATTTGAATTTGCTGGGAATTTTGTTGACCATGGTGGATAAACGAACGAACCTGTCCCGACAGGTCGGGGAAGAGGCCAGGCGGCATTTCGGGAACCGGGTTTTCGAGACCACGATCCCCCGCAGTATCCGCTTGAGCGAAGCTCCGAGCCATGGGAAACCCATCCTGCTCTATGATGTGGCCTCCATCGGATCTATCTGTTATATTGAACTGGCCGAGGAGATTCTTCGAACCGGTCGGCCGGACCCCATGAAACCAGAACCGCCGGCCCGATAACCGGCTCCTTTCGAATCGATATCCCATGCCTAACGACAAACCGATCAAGGAAAGCCATACCGCCGGAAAAAGAAAAACCGGGCTGGGAAGGGGACTGAGCGCGCTGATTCCGGATATCGATATGGAAGAAACGTCTCCTTCGGATTATTTCCAATGCGATATCATCCAGATTCGCCCGAACCGGTATCAGCCTCGGGTGCGTTTTGCCCCGGAGGAGTTGGAGGAATTGACCGCATCCATCCGGGAGCAGGGGATTATCCAACCGCTCGTGGTTCGGCGGGATGGCATCGGGTACGAACTGGTGGCTGGGGAAAGGCGCCTCCGGGCGGCACGGATGGCCGGCCTGACCAGCGTTCCGGTGATTGTCCGGGAGATATCGGATTCACGACTCCTGGAAGTCTCCATCATAGAAAATATTCAACGGGAAAACCTGAATCCCATTGAGGAAAGTGACGCCTACCACCGTTTGATGACAGAATTCCGGCTGACCCAGGAAGAGATCGCTGAACGAGTGGGAAAAAGCCGGCCGGCCGTCGCCAATTTTCTTCGGCTCCAGGGGGTGCCGGAGCCGATCCGAAAA
>CAZTKB010000157.1:0-8288 GCA_964614125.1 uncultured Desulfobacterales bacterium
CCGTTTTCCGGTCAAATCGGAAGAGTGAAAGGGGATCAGGCGGTTTTCATCGATCATGTCGTCAGAACAGATCACTGTCTCCCATGGTGTAGTACCAGTGATTTTCAAAGATCGGGCCGTCGAATTCCAAGTTGAAAAAGCTGAAACAGGGAGCCAGGTTGTTGGGTTCGGGAATCTTCGTGAATCCATACCGGCCCAGGAGAGTGGTCCACCACGCCGGGTTTCTGGAAAACCATCCTGTGATTTGCCGGACTGGTTCGGTCGCGGTCCGGATCGCTTCGGAAACCAATATTGTTACCGAATGCGGATGGGAGGGATCAAACAAGGCATCCCCCCACACGAGCGTATCCCCTTTTTGACGGAATACGCTCCAGCCTACCAGTTTTCCCCATTTTCGTATTGCCAAAAATCGATGAACCCGATCCGGACAATCGAGATAGCGCCATTTCAGATATGGAGCCTTTCTTTCTATTAGCATTCCGTAATGCCGGCCCACCCTGTCAAAAAAACGGTCATATTCATCGGTGATGGAATCGCATTCATTGACGCGATATCCGAGGACTCGGTTCTTCCATTCAAAAGCAGAGGATATCTTTTCAGCCGGGTTTTCCAGAACCCAAAACGGGATGTCCGAAATATACCGGTAGTTAAGGAAACGTTCTCCGAATTTGCGAATATTTCCGGTGTTGAATCCGTAGATGAACGGAATACGATCCACGCAGAAACGATCATAATAATACCGTACAATCCGGCTGAGAACGCTGTTTTTTCCCAACCCGGAACTTCGAAACGCGGGATTGGTCATCGTGTCTCCGGCCTGATAGGCAAGGATCCGGCGATTTCCCTGAACACAGGAATAGAACGGAACCGGATAACCGCAGTATGTTCCGGCGATGATGCCGTCATCAGAGATTCCGGCGGCGATATGGTGGTTGCCGAACGGGTTTTCCCGGTATTTCCAACGCCAATGGTCGATGGTGCGGACCGTTCCGAAAAGTCGATTGAAAAGGGGAAGAATTTCCCGGTCTTCCTCTTCACGGGCCGGACGTATATGGACGGGATCCTTTTTGGCGGCGATAAACTCATATCCCATCCGGCCGGATTCATACCAGCATTGTTGGGACTGCCAGCCGGTTTGGTAGTGACGAATTCGGTTTTCGGTTTCCGGCAAACCGATTGCCTGGGTCATGGCATCGGAAAACCGGTGGAACCGATCGATCATTTCGGTGCAGGTCTTTGATACCCGGGGTCCGACGGCTTCCCGGGTTTCCAGCCGAAAACCGGTTTCGGTCAGAAGTCTGTGGACATCCCGAGCCGGATGTACGGAGGTATGGTCGAGTATCTTTTCGTCGATGACCATTTCATCGCAGATGATCAGTTTCCCGGTCGGATTCAGCAATATCCGGGCGTTCTCGAGGACCAGGTCGAGGGGATGAAGGTATTGCAGGGATTCCTGAAACAGGATGACATCGAATGTCTGTTCTTTGTGGATTGCCGATTCATCCAGGAATCCGGCGGCCTCGAAGCGGATGTTTTCATGGGCGTACCGGGCGGCTGCATATCCGATCAACTCTGGTGACGGTGCGATCGCGGTTACGAAATATCCTCGGTCTCCCAGTCGAAAGGCGGAAAGACCCAAGCCGCATCCGACATCCAACAGGCGGGCGGGAGGAGGCGGTATCAATGCCGTTACACGTTCGAACAATTCGTCTTGGGCCTCTTCCAGGGATATTGCGGGGCGATCTTCGGGCCAGTAACCGAAATGCAGATGGTCTCCTTCCAGCATCATCCGGTAAAACTGAAACGGTTCCGGCAATGCGGCGTATTCCGTGGTCAGTGGGCCAAATTGTTTTTCCAAGATTCCCGGTTTAGAGGTCATTCATTGGTTCCTTTGTCCATGAGATACAGATTTGTTTTTTCCACGGCCATGAGATTTCCCCGAGTCTGCCGAAGTATCTTCCCGGTGCCAGGAGTTTCCAGCACTCCGGTCCGAACCGCAGGCTGCTTCCGGACCCAAAACATCCGGCGGCTGGAACGAAGTCGGGGTTCGGACTCCATTCGAACAGCCATCTCTCTGGGAAAGGCGCGGGAATTTGCAATTCAAACCAACTATTATACTGTTTATAGAGATTACTTGTAAAGCCTTCGATCCGGTGTATCCCTTGTACCCTGTTCCAGACAACTTTACGCCAGCCCCGGGTGTGTTTTTCCATGAAAGCCTGGTAAGAGGGTTCCATCCGGGCGCGTTTTTCGGCCAGATCCCTTGTTCCGCACTGATCGAACAGATGAATTACCTCCGCCCGGGGTTCCACATAGAGGCGGTATCCGGCCTGACGAATTCGGAGAAACAAATCCGTATCTTCATAATATAAAAAAAAACGCGGATCGAACAATCCCCCGGCCGCTGTGACAGCTGCCCGACGAAGCAAGGCATGGCCTCCGGAAAGATTCCATACCCGGATCGGATTTTTCGAACGCCATGTCCGGATGGCAAACTGCCTCCACCCCATGCTTACCGTGGAGTTCAGAGTACGAAATCCGGATATTACAGGAGAGAACCATAACAATTCCGGTATATATGACGGCGGAAGAAGAAATCGTTTCGCCGGGTCCCAGAAAATCTGAGGGCCTATGGCCCCTATCCGATCGTTTGATAAAAGCGTGTGCTGCATCCGTAACAGGCTGCCTGGCAGAAGGCAGGCATCCGGATTGAGCAGCAGAATCATGTCCGTCTCCCGATTCTCCCACCCTCGGTTACAGGCTTTTCCGAATCCCTCGTTGGTTGCATTGATAACGAGGTGTACCGATTTCGGGAGATGGGATCGCAACATATCGGTTTGTCCGCAATCGCAACTGTTGTCGACCACGATGGTTGTCACGGGGCCGATGGAATCGGAATCCAGAATGGATTGCACCGCTTCGATGGTCAGATGTGCCGAATGGTAGTTGACTACGATGGCCGTGGTGGTCGTTTGGCGCATGATTCCGTCGCGTATCCTATTGCCTGGGGTCTGTCGTATCCAGGTGGGAGTCCGACCGGATCAACGGTGGATATCGATCCGCCGCATGGTCCGAAACAGATGCCGGTTCCACGCCCGAATCACCACGCAGCGATTCCGATACGATATATATCGGCCTGTTTTTCACCTCCTCATATACATAGGACAGATACTTGCCGATTAACCCCAGGCTGATCATGATGATGCTGGCCGTGAACAGCTGAATGAGGATGACGGTCGCAAAACCTTCGACCGCATGACCTTTCCATTTGTTCCACAGGGTCTGTATTCCCAGAAAAATGCTGATCCCGAGCGTGGCCATGCCCAACCAGGAAATGATCCGCAGGGGAATGGTGGTGAACGCAAACAGAGAATTCCGTGCCATGTCGATCAGTTTGATCAGCGTCCACCGGGAGGCCCCCAGGGATGAATCCCGGTCTTCGGGAACAAAAGGGATCGTTGCCCGGGAAAACCCCATCCAGGCGGTCAACCCTCTGAAAAAACGGTTTCTTTCCGGAAACTTCAGATATTGGTCGATCACGATTCTGTCCAGAAGCTTGAAGTCGGTGGAATCCTTGAGTTGGAGTCCCAGTCGTTTGAACATTGCGTAAAACAGTGTCGCGCCAAGCCGTCTGAACCGATTTTCCGGCTGTCGGATTTCCTTGACTGCCTCGACGATATGCACGTTTTCTTTTTCCCAGAGAGCTACCATATCCGGAATGAGCATGGGGGGATGCTGCAGATCCGCATCAATAATGACGGCGGCTGTTCCGGTGGACTGCTGAAGTCCGGCGTAGATCGCGGATTCTTTTCCAAAGTTTCTGGCAAAACGGAGGGCACGGACGACCGGATAGGTTTGCCCCAGGTTTTGCACGACATGCCATGTGTGGTCCGTGGAGCCATCGTCGACGATGATGATTTCCGCAAGTGCCAGTCGGTGTGCCAGATCCTCCGCCAACTGTTTCACGATATGGGGCAATCCGTGTTCTTCATTGAAGGCGGGGATAACAATCGATATGCCGTGATGTTGCATGGTATCCATTTATTTTTGAAATACGGCACATACCAGGGCTCCTGGGACCGGGGCCAGAATTCCGCGGAAGGATTCCGGACAGCGGGGCAAGTAAAATTTTTCCAGGATCAGGGGCAGCGGTGCGGTCTGGGTTACGGGAAAGGAGGTCACCCACTTCAGGTTACAGAGTTCGGAAAGCCGCTTCAATGAAATCCGGCTGTAAAAGGTTACATGCTCCGGAATCTTGAAGGAAGGCCAGAATTTTCCGGAAAGTTTCCGCCAAAAACCGCCGAAATCGGGTGTCACCAGAACCATATGCCCGCCGGGTGCCAGTAAGGCGGCAGCGGCATGAACAAAATCGATTGGATAATACACATGTTCAATGACATTCAGGGCCGCAATCACTTGAAAATCTGCCTCCCGGAGATCATGAATTCCGCCTGTGACCACCCGGTCTGCGTAACAAGATGCGTGTTGGGCGGCTTCGGGGCAGAAATCCACTCCGGTGGTCGAGTGAAAATAGCGTTTCGCCTCTTTCAGAAAAAGGCCGGGGCCGCATCCGATCTCCAACAGAGATTCCCGCAATACCCCCAGTGGAGCCAGCTTTTGCAAGAGCTTGTGAAACGTCCATGAAAGAGCGGTTTCCTGGGAGGCGTAATCCGTGTATCCGACATCTTGGTCATGGGGGCGCTGATAGTAGTCCGGCCTGCGGTATCTTTCCAGAATGGCATCCTCTTTCAGCCTCGGGGATAGATATCCCAAGTTGCAGTTACGGCAAATCCATACCTCAAACACCCCTTGCCGGCACCAATGTGTTTTTTTCTCACACCCGCACAATGGACAGGTGTCAATCGTTTCCATATCCGGTTCCAGCGCCAAGATTTCCTCCCTGTGCCCTTTCGCTGCGTTTCCAATGGATACGAACGGGCTTCGAATCGGCTGTCGTTTCCGGGTCAATGGTGAAAGGGGGCGATAGAGTCACCCATCCTTCGGGTGATATATATTGTATCACAAAATCGAATCGATGTTGAAATCGAAGCGGTAATTCCCCCAAGGCGGACAAAACAATCGGGTAGCCATAGATCCGACTGGCCGGATCGATGGTAAGAAGCCGGTATCCATTTGGATACGGAGCAAATTTCCAAATCAGTTTTCCGGGTATGTATTCCATCTCCACCGACAGATCGGCCGACGGTTTGCCCGGCGGCAGGTTCTGTTGTACTTCCTCCCATTCCACCTCTATCAGGTCTCCATCCCGGTATTGGACCATCTGTCGATATGGCAGGGTGTCACAGAAGTGGAGATCAAAACATACACCCGGACCCGCGGATGTCTGCAAGACCCGTTGGCGGAGAAGCTTCAGTCCGTAATAATACCACGACGGACCGATCGGATGAATCAGCAGTATGGGTTCGTCGGGATGGTAGGTAACAAATTTGCCTTCTTTTTCATAACGGTCCGCCGATAGAACATACGCCGGTGATGAAAAGGGAAAGATGGGGCGGCTGACCGCCAGAAGCAGGCATCCGGCCAGGCATAGTGCCGCGATTTTCCACGGCACCGAGTTTTCCTTTTGGTTCCACAGTGCCATCACCGCATGGCCACACCAGACAAACACCATAAAAGCCGGGACAAACAGATATCTCGCATCCAACTGGTTTATTACCGGCCAGATAGGGCCCAGCAGGACAACGAGCCACAGGCCGAATGTGGCGTAACTGGGTAACGACGTCCGATAACGGCAAAAAGCGATGATTCCGGCAGCCAGGAAAACGGCTTTTTGCCAGTTCTGATTCCATCCCATAATTTCGGCTGCCGCGGCGGGGAAACGGAACAGGTCGCGCCATCCCGGAAAGCGGATATGCAGGTATCCGGCCAGCATATGGTCAACATGCAGCATGTAGGATCGCCATCCTATATACAAGCAGGTGACAGCCAGAAAAGGAGCCAGCATTTTCATCTTTTTTTGAAACGGCGGAGGAGACATAAAAGGAAGAATCATGACCAGAGGAACGTAGATTTCCTTGGCGGTAACCGCCCCCAGATACAACAGTGCACCGATGACGGACCAGATCATTCGATTGGATCGTATCGAAGCGATATAACCGTGGCATGCCGCCAGTGACAGGAAAAGCCCTTCCAGGTAGTGCCTGGTCATGAGATAACGCAGGATATTCGTGCTTGGGACGGACAAGATGAACAATGCGAGGATCCATGCCGTCAGGATGGGCGGGAATCGGTCCACCAGGATCCAATAGGCCGCCAGGATGACCAGAAAAAAGGATATCAGGTGATGCCCGTAATAACCTTTCGGGTCCAACCCGAAAAAATTCCAGTCGATGCCGAAAGAAAGCTGCACCCATGGGGTCAGGTTGCTCCCGGAAAACGATTGCCATATTTCCGGCCGGTAAAAATGCGAAAACACACCCTGATCTACCACGGACCATAAAATCATCGGATCGTCCCCCATCCACCACAGGGATCGGATCTGGTTGTGGGATACCCAGCCAATGGCCAAAAGACTTAGGAGCACCACACCGTGGAGAAAAAAGCGGGAGACAAGAAATTGTGTCAGGCTTCGGATATTGTTCCCGCCAGGTCCGCTTCGGTAGTTATCCGCCATATGGTCTGAAGTTTTCACGGAACCATGAGTGGATCTTCATGAGGTTTTTGGAAGATATACACATCCTGCAATGCGGCAACCGGAAACAGCAGCTTGTCATTCAAGGCCCCCCGGGGGAAATATCCCAGCATATGAAAATCCCGGAACATCGTTTTCGCATATTCCGGGCTATGGTAAGAGGTGTAACTGTTGCTTCCTTCCCGGGGATGGACGATTTCCAGAAAGCCTTGTTGATAAAACTCATCCAATCGGGAAGCCATTCCCGCCAAATGCAGATACGTTTCGCCATGAAGTGTGATGAAGGCAATACCGCCGGGTTGGAGAAGCTGGTTTATTTCCTGGATCCATAGCCGTTGGCTGTGTTGAGACAGATGGGTGAAAACGGAGGCCATACACAACAGATTGAAGGACGTTTGTCGGTTCGGAATGGGGGGTAGAAGGTTGTTGACATGGAAACGGATCGATGTAGGTAAATGATTCCGGGCCCAATCGATCAGTGCGGCGTTGATGTCATATCCTGCCAGTAGCCTCTCCGGATTATCCAGATACCACCCTACCAGGAGCCTTCCGGTTCCGCATCCGATATCAATGACGGAGCGGATTCCGGTGACATCGAGGCCTGTTTGGGCCAGATATCGTTTCATCTGGTACACCCCGGGGATGATGGAGTTTTTATACGCATTCACATCCTCGATTCCCTGGGTGGCGAATACGAGTTCTCCCGGTGGCTGAGGGATATGGTCCAGGCGGGTCTTTTGGGATTCGAACCATTCCTGGTCGTGGAATATGGATTGGGTATCATAGGTGTAGGTATTTCCAAGCCCGCCATCCTCGTATACAACCTGGAATCGAACATCAGCGGCCCGCGAATCAACAACCAGTTCAAAATCGAATCGGCAATTTCCGGTGGTGAGAATGTGGGGAAGATGACGGTGGACATCGTCGCTCGGAAGGTCGGCCGGTACTGTTTTTTGAAAATGGTCTTTCTGAAAAATATGGATCGCAGTGATTTTTCGGGATAGCCAATCAAACAGAATGCCTTTGAACCGGTTGGGCGCATCTGGATTCAGATCCTGGTATGTCGGGGATTCCAGAGCGAAAATGACGGTAGATTGCATAAATTTTCCTTATTTCATCCGGCCCTCTCGGGATATAAGTGTCTATCCGGAGAGGTGAAGGACTGTATGAGCCGGAAAAAAGATAAAAAAACAAAGGCGATATACATCGGATAAATGGGAGCGAAGTACCGGCTGATGATCGCCGGGAAGGAGGTGATATGTACAACGGACAGCAAACCGATACGGGACGATAATCCCAAAAACAGCGTGATCAGCACAAGTTCGTACAACCCGATTTTTTGATGGTACAATAGGGCACGGGTCAGGTGATATAAGAATAACAGCAAGGCGATCGGTCCGGCGAAAGTGAACATTATTTGGTATACGGACCCGATCTTGTCCAAAATAGAAAGTCGGATGGCATCCCATGCATTCCCATGACGGTATGTTATTCCATCGATTTGCAGAGGCAAGGATATATTCCGAGTCGGCTGGGGTGTCCCCGGGAGAGGATGCCGGAATATGGTTCCTCGGCCGTCGGACAGCGCCAGGTAACATCCGCTCACACAGCGGGTTTCCAATGTGAAGAAAGTCTC
>CAZTKB010000158.1:0-8199 GCA_964614125.1 uncultured Desulfobacterales bacterium
TGGGCAAGGGGTGGCAATTTATTCCCTCCCTCCTGGTGGGGGAGAGCCAGGACCACCAATTTTCCCCCTCCCCCCTGGTGGGGGAGGGCAGGGTGGGGGGGAATAAAAGCAGGAGGATAACGGATAACGAAACCCTGTCTTGGAAGCTGGAATGAGTTTTTCTCCAAGGGGAAAGCGGGATCGGCCACCCCCGGACGTCGGGCCGGAAGGAGATCCGCCGAACAACCTGACCGGGCGCGGCATATCACCTTCCAGGTTGTGACCAGCTACGCTTTGGGGGGCTAATTCGAAAATGAAACAGGCGGAGAAATTACTCAGAGGCAGATCCCGGGAAGCTGAACCCGAAAGGTGGATCCCTGGTTCACAACACTGATGACCTGAATGGTTCCTCCCAGCTCGTCCAACAGACCTTTCACGATGGGGAGTCCCAGGCCGGTTCCGGTGATAAACCGGGTTTTCTCGTTTTTGACGCGGAAAAACCGTTTGAAAATCTGATTCAGATGCCGCTTCTCGATTCCGAAACCGGTATCCGTGACATCCACCTGGATCCGGTCCCCGATGAGTTCGACTGTCACCCGGATGGAACCGCCGTCCGGTGTGTAATGGATGGCATTCGTGATCAGATTGCCGAAAATGCTTTCCAAGGCCATGGGATCCGCACTGACCGGCGGCAACGGTTCCGATGGCAGATGAAGTTTCAACGTCTGTCCCTTGGATGTGGCCTTACTTCCCAGAAAATCAACGATGCTTTTCAGCAGCTCATCCAGACACACCGGCTTTCGCTCTTTGCAGACATTTCCGGCCTCGATGTGAGATAAGTCCAACAGATCCCCGATCAGGGAAATCATCCCCCGGGTTTTTTCCTGGGCGCGGGACAGCAGATACTGATCCCGGGTAGATTCCTTTTCCGCCATGTCCCGCAACACCAGAGCCAGTTGTTCGTGAATGGTCGAAAGCGGAGATCGGAGTTCGTGAGACACCTTGGCAACAAACTCGGATTTCAAACGGTCCAGCACCTTGAGGGCCGTGATATCGGAGACCGTCACCACCGCTCCCTGGCATTCCCCATCCTCTCCCAACACCGGCTTGCCGATCGCCTGGAGATATTTGTCTTCCCCCACCAGAAATTCATAGGTCATTTCCCGGGGACGATCCGACGAATTTCGGGAAAGCTCACGAATCAAATTGCAAAAACCAGAATCCGGGATGACGGCTTCCACCTCCCGACCGGCTGGAAGCTCCGGGTCGATACCTATCAGCCAGCAGAAAGCCGGGTTCATCAGGACCACTTGCCCTTGGGTATTGGTCACCAGCACTCCATTAGGAAGGGATTCAACAATGGTCCGGATCCGGCTTTTCTCCGTCCCCAGATCCGTCAGGCTCCGCAGCCGTTCCTCCTCCAGACGGCCCGCTTCGGCCGTCAGACGGAGTTTTTCCCGTGCACGATTGACCACGATCCGAAGCTGGTCCGGCTCAAACGGTTTGGGAATAAAATCGTAGGCGCCTTTCTTCATTGCCTCGATAGCGGTTTCGATGGTGGCATACCCCGTGATCACGATCACCAGAATTTCCGGATTCAAGTCGTTGATCCGGGAGAGGACTTCGATTCCATCCATCCCGGGCATTTTCAGGTCCAGCAATACAATGGAAACCGGGTTCTCCTCCAAAATTTTCAGGCCGTCTATCCCCTGGCAGGCCTTAAAAACCTGAAAGCCCATTCGGACGAGGATTCGTTCGGATCCGTCCCGGATGCTCTGTTCGTCATCAATCACCAGAACGGACAACTGTTCAGAATGGTTTTCCGGTTTCACAAGAATCATCCTGTTATGTGGGTATCGGAAATTGGATGGTGAAAACCGCTCCCCGGTCCGGCAGGTTGCCGGCCGTGATTTTCCCCTCATGACTTTCCACTATGCCATATGCCATACTGAGGCCCAGGCCGGTCCCCTGTCCTTCCTCCTTGGTGGTGAAAAAGGGCTCAAAAATATATGGCAATACGGAATCCGGAATTCCGGGGCCGGTATCCGCAATTTCGATCACCACAAACCGCCTGTCGTCGGAAACACGGGTGGAAATGATCAATTTTCCACGTCCTTCCATGGCCTGAGCTGCGTTTAAAATCACATTCATGAGGAGATGATTAATCTGCTGGGCGTCCCCGGAAATCTGAGGCAGATTATCCGTGAGCCGGGTATGAATACGGATATTGTGAAAGAGGGTTTGTTTCTCCAACAAAAAAACAGTCCGGACGATCGCCTTGTTGATATCATACGGATGTTTTTCCTGACGGGTCTGGCGAGCGAAAACCAACAGCTCCTTCACCGTGTCCTTGCATCGTTCCGCATCCTTTAGGATACGGTTCAGATCGTCTTTCGCCGCATCGACCAGGTCATATTCCTCCAGAATCAATCGGGCGTAGAGCATGATTCCACCCAGGGGATTGTTCAACTGATGTGCCACCCCGGCGGCAAGTTTTCCCAGAGAAGCCATTTTTTCCGTCTGCAAAAGCTGTATCTGCGCATTCTCCAATTCCCGCTTCAGACGCAGCCGCTCCCGCAGATCATGGAAAAAACCGACAGTTCCGACTTCCTGTTCGTTTTCATAAATGATGGAAGCATACAAGCTGATCGGAATCCTCTCTCCGGTTTTTCCCAACACCTCCACGTGGTATTCCTTCAGCCGCCCCTTTCCGCCGTACTCTTCGCTTCTCATCTTTTTCATCACATCCCAGGCACCCCGATCCGGATACAATTGCTGGATATACAATGTTTCGAGCGCCTCGGTGACCGTGTATCCGCTGACATCCGCGGCGGACTGATTGAAAAGAAATATCTTCCCTTTCCGGTCCGCCGCGATGACACCATCCACCGCACTGTTGATCATATTCGCCAGAAAGTTGTTATGCCGGTGGACCTGTTCCTCCAACTGGTCCAGCCGGGGCAGATCAAAATCAAGCATGACCAGGGCATCGACATTGCCATTGGAAAAAATCGGATAACAAGAAACCCAGCTCGTTTCATCGGGCCGGACGGCCAGGTGGCGCAGTACCGGCTTTTTCTGGGTGAATGCATTCCGGGCCGGGCAGCTCGAGCAGGGGTCGGCTGTGCGGAAATAGATATCGTGGCAGAACTTCCCGACGATATCGGCCCCCCGTTTGTTGAGGGTCGCCTGATTGGCCGCCACAATCCGGAAATCCGGAGTCATGACGATCAGTTCCCTTTCCAACGCGTCAATGGCGCGGACCAGATACTCGGTTTCAGTTTCGCTTCTCATGGTTTGAAGGCACAACTATAACCCGATTTCCGCCAGATCCGGTCCCAGGTAGGTCCGTTCGTTTTCCCCCAGAATTCCCAGTGCCAAACAGAGAATGGTCCACAAATGAACCGTATGATAGTGGCCTCCAAAATGCTCGCCGATATCATGGATCTGTGCATGGCAGTTGTGACAGGGGGTGATGCAGTAATCCGCTCCGGTGGCCATGATCTGATCGAATTTCAGGCGACCGTACTGGCGTCTGGCATCCGGAAGCCCGGATTGCAGAAATCCTCCTCCTCCCCCACAGCAATAGTTGTTGGATCGGTTGGGAAACATATCGACAAAGTTTTCTTCCCCCACCACGGCTCGCACCACAAAACGCAGATCTTCCGCCACCGGATCCCCGAAACTCTTCCGGACCAGCTGGCACGGATCCTGAACGGTAAACTTCACCCGCAAATCCCGATTCCAATCGGAATTGACCTGTAATTTCCCCTCTCGGATCCATTGGGCGTACAGCTGGATGATACTTTTGATTTCAAAGTTGTGAGGGATGTTGAACTTTTTCAGTCCCGTCCGGACTGCAAAGAGCTCGTGCCCTCACTCCGTATTCAGCCATACTCGGCATTTCAGATCATCCACAGCCTTGGCTTTCACCCGGACAATATGTTCCCAGTTCGAGTTTTCCGCCATGAACAGGCAATAGTTCTCCGCGGCCCACCCTTTGGAGCCGTATGTCCAGTCGGCACCGACCAGATGCAGAATTTTCCAGAGAGGAACCATTTCGTCCGGCTCCGTCACCGGTTCCCGGGAATTCTGGTTCAAAAAAAATTCCGCCCCCACCTTGTCCATGGGCGCTTCCAGGTCTTCGAAACCGGCCTGGTTTTCCCGTACTTCCCCGGCGACATCTTCCACCACAAACCGCCAGTCCTCTTCCGATGCCCCCATGGCGCTGCACGTATCATGTTTCAGCGCCATGTCGCAGGACCCCATAATCCCCTTGGGTTTCTGCTCCCGCGGCCAATTCGCCCGGACATTGAAAACCAGCTGCGGGATGTCGATTTTCATTGGACAAACATAAATACATCGCTGGCACATGGTGCACATCCAAGCCCATTTGGACTGGAGCAATTCCTCGTCAAATCCCAAAGAAGCCAACCGCAGAAATTTCCTTGCATCCATGCCTTCCAGACCAGTGGCCGGACATCCGGATGAGCAAGCTCCGCACGTCAGACAGAGGTTCAGGTTTCCCCCATCGGGAAGAAGGCTCATGACCCGGTCTTTGAAAATACTTTTTCCGCCGAGGGACAATCGTTTGATGCCATCCGTGGACATGAAGGCGTCTCCTTTTTCTGTTACACGCCCAGCAGGCGCTTGACGCTCTGGGTGATATCCGCTGCGGACGCCGGTTTGGGCAGGTAGTCGTCCGCTTCGGTACTCATGCCGTCATAATGGGAATACCGCGTGGAAGTGACGTGATCGGCCACCGCCGTCAACAAAATCACCGGAATATCCGCATACGACGAGTCCTTTTTCAGCTTGGCGCACAATTCATATCCGTCCATTTCGGGCATCATGACATCCAGAACAATGGCATCCGGCCGATTCGCCGTAATTTTTTCCCATCCTTCCAATCCGTTATACGCCAGCTCGGTTTCAAATCCCTCTTTTTCCAAATAAGCCTGAATCACCATGGAAAAATCCGGTTCGTCATCCACCAGAAGAATTCGTTTTTTATCGCTCATGGGTCACCATCCTTTCCGTTTTGTACCACCATCCATTTCCGCACCACCCGACGCCGGTATCCGCATCACCCGATACAGGAAAACGCAGTTCAAACCTGCGGCCGGGGATACAGGCCGCTCTTTTCGACAATTTCTCCTACCTTTTCCTCCCACTCAATCGCCATGATATGGAAGCCGTGAACTCCTTTCACCTCTTTCAGCCGCTGAATCGTTTCGATACACATGGCGATTCCCTCCTCCGGCTGTTTTTCCTTCGGAACACCGGCGATACGCTTGACCACCTCATCCGGAACATCCATGCCCGGCACCCGGTTTTTCATATACCGGGCCATACCAGCTGATTTCAGGGGCGTCACACCTGCCATGATATAGACTTTTTCGGTCAGTCCCCGATCCCGGGCCAGTTTCATCCAGAGTTCAAACTTTTCGATGTTGTAAATACACTGGGTCTGGATGAACTCCGCTCCGGCCGCGATTTTTTTCGCAAGCCGGGGAACCCGAATTTCAAAGGGGTCGGCAAACGGGTTGGCCGCGGCTCCCACAAACATGCGGGGTGGACGGAGGATATCGGCACCACCCAGGAATTTTCCTTCATCGCGCATCCGCCGCACGGTCTGGATCAGTTGCATGGAATCCAGGTCGTGGACATTCTGACCTTGGGCGCAGTCGCCGAAGCTTTGATGATCTCCGGAAAGGCAGAGGATATTGTGGATATCGAAGGATGCTGCCCCCAGGATATCGCTTTGCAGGGCGATCCGGTTGCGGTCCCGCGTCACCATCTGCAGTACCGGTTCCAGTCCCATCAGTTTCAGCCGGATGCATGCCGCCAGGCTGCACAGCCGGGTTACGGATGTCTGATTGTCCGTAATATTGATAGCATCCACATGGTGTTGAATCAGATGCGCCTTTTCTTCCAGGTGCGCCGGATCACTCCCCCGGGGAGGCCCCACTTCCGAGGAGACGGCCAAATGTCCTGCCGCCAGAATCCTTTCCAATCTGCTGGGTGTTTTTTCCGTCATATCTGCACATCCTCCCTGACAACCTTTCGGGGTCCGCCCGCCCTGTCCGTGGACCAATCCTTGATCGAAAAGAGCTTTTCATAATCATCCAGCCTTCCCAGGGCCTTGAGCCGGTCCACGATCAACTGCCAGGCGCAGTCGACCTCCTTGCTGATTTCACAGGCCCCCCGGGTGGAACCGCCGCACGGACCGTTCATCAGGCGCTTGGCACACCGGGATATCGGACAGATTCCGGCGGTGTAAGCCAGAACACACTGGCCGCACGCCTGGCATCGTTCCGTCCACAATCCCCGTTTTTCGGTCACCCCCAGAAAACAGGTATTCACTCCCGGAAAGACCGGTTTGGAGTGATATTTTTCCGCAGTGAACTGCACCCCCACCCCGCAGGCCAGCGAAACAACCGCGTCATAGCGATCGATTCGATCCCGGATTTCCTCCAGGTATTCATGGTCGCATTGCCGCTCCAGGGTGATTTCGTCCACCCGCATCTCCCTTCCGTGGTTCAGAAAATACATGCGAAGGGCCGAAGCCAGAATTCCGACCTCCTTTTTCCCTCCCGCCTCGCAGACCGTGACACATTCATTACATCCCAGAATGAGAATGTTGTGATAGGATTCAATCTGCTCAATGATCTCTTCGATGGGTTTTTTATCCGCTACAATCATGGGGGTACCTTCTCCTCGTCGATTTCCGTGATCCGTTCGATAATCCGAATGTTTTCGACAATCTCCTGTCAGGCCGCGCTCCGGAGCGCCGTTTTGATCGGGCTGGGTCCCAGCCCGCGGATTTCCTGATCCATCTCCCGGGCATATTCGGCGAAACGGGGTCCCTCGGCAGACGACAGATTGTACATCCGTGCCCGCTCTCCTCCCACACCGACGGTATCCAGGATACGCTTTGCCTGTTCCACCCGTTTTCTGGCCCGAAAGTTGCCACTGGTGAAATGGCAATCCCCCTCCATGCATCCTACCACAACCACGCCGTCCGCTCCCTTTTCAAACGCCCGGAGGATATGAAGAACATCCACCTTCCCGGTACAGGGAACCCGTATAATCCGGATGCTGGAAGGATATGTCAACCGCATCGAACCTGCCAGGTCCGCGGCGGTGTAGCCTCAGTAGTTGCAGCAAAACGCGACGATAACCGGTTCAAACGCCATGGTCATATCACCCCCTCCAGAAGTGCATCCACCTTGCTCAGGAGTTGCTCATCCTCATACCAGTTCAACTCGATCGCCTTGGCCGGGCACTCCGAAGCGCAAATACCGCAGCCATGACACAACGCCACATCGATTTCACTGACCCCTTCTTCATTGATCCGGGGTACCCCGTAGGGGCAGGAACGTACACAGATCAGACAGGAAGCACACCGCTCGCCCTCCACCCGCGCGGTAACCGCAGACAGGGTCAGGCTGTCCTGGGACAAAAATGTCGCAGCCCGGGAAGCGGCCGCTAAGGATTGGGCGATGGTTTCGGACAGCAGTTTCGGGCTGTGGGCGGTACCACAGATAAACACGCCCTCGGTCGCCATATCGACCGGTCTGAGTTTCACATGCGCTTCCAGGAAATAGCCTTCCGCATTTCGGGCCAGTTTCATGATCGAGGACAACTCTTCGGTATCCGTTGCCTCCATCCCGGCACTCAACACCAGTCTATCCGCAGACACCTGCAGTTTTCGGTTCAGAACCGGGTCGGTGAACGTGACCTCGATTCCCTCCGACAACGGCTGCACCGTCGGCATATCCTCCGGGGTGTAGCGGAAAAACAAAACACCCAGTTTTCGTGCCTCTGTATAGAAATCTTCCAGAAGACCGTAGGTCCGGATATCCCGGTACAAAATCAGGACTTCAGCCGTGGGATTTTCCTTTTTGATGTGAAGCGCGTTTTTAATGGCACTCTGGCAGCAAATCCGGGAACAGTTCGGGTTTTTATCGTTTCGGGAACCCACGCACTGAATCATCACGACACGCCGGAGGTCAGGCGGATCCGGTTTTTCGAGCATGGCTGCCAGTTGGACCTGGGTCATGACCCGGGGATCGGTACCGTATCCGAATTCCGCCGGTCGGTATTCGGTGGCGCCGGTAGCCAGAATTACAGCATCGTGTTCAATTTTCCGTTCGTACATTCCCGGCCCCACCAGAAGCTCGGTGGTAAAGTTCCGCTTGAATCCGGTATGTCCAA
>CAZTKB010000159.1:0-8165 GCA_964614125.1 uncultured Desulfobacterales bacterium
GGCCATGCGGGCTGGGGCAGGGATACCATTTTTTTCCCTCCCCCCTGGTGGGGGAGGGTCAGGGTGGGGGGGATTAAAAGCGTGGCAGCCGATCACCTGGCAAACCAATCTCCATAATCTGTGTAATCGGTGGATAAAAAAGCCCCCTCCAACGAGGAAAGGAGCAAACCAACCATGGTTCAAACGGTATTGATTACCGGTGCGACATCCGGGATTGGACGGGCCTGCGCCAGAAAATACGGGAACGCAGGCTACCGCCTGGTGCTGACCGGCAGGCGGATGGATAGACTGAGTGCTCTTCAGAAGGAATTGTCCGGGCCAATCGACGTTCAGGCCATCGCCATGGACGTACGAAACCGGGATGCTGTCACCACCGCCATCGAATCTTTAGCACCGGATTTTCGGGATATCGATATCCTGATCAACAACGCGGGACTGGCGCTGGGGTTTTCAACTGCTGATCAGGCGGATCCGGAGGACTGGGATATTATGGTCGACACGAACATCAAGGGCGTGTTGTACTTGACCAGCGCGGTCCTGCCCGGAATGGTTCGACGGAACCGGGGACATATCGTGAATATGGGCTCTGTCGCCGGTTCATTTCCCTACCCCTGCGGCAATGTGTATGGTGCGTCCAAGGCTTTTGTGGAACATTTTTCCCGAAATCTCCGGTCAGACCTGTTGGGAAAGTCCATCCGGGTGACCAATATCGAACCCGGACTCGCCCAAACGGAGTTTTCGATGGTGCGGTTCAAGGGGGATACAGAAACAGCGGAAGCGGCCTACCGGGGTGTGAAGCCCTTGGCCGCAGAAGATATGGCCGACATGATTTTCTGGGTGACATCCCTCCCCGATCATGTCAATATCAACCGGTTGGAGGTGATGCCGGTTTGCGAAGCCTGGGGGCCGTTGGCGTTCCACCGGGAATAACCGTTTTTTTCGATGGGAAAAGGAGGAATTATGCTGATGACGATCCAGTATGGAAGTTGGGGAGTTCCGTTGGCCATGGCGGCCGCGGTATGGATGGCAGCGGGTGTTGCGGTAGCGGCTCCGGGAGCGGTGCGGGTGGATCCGGCGCAGGTATCATCCATGATCCGATGGTTGGGTCATGACAGTTTTCGGATCGAAGAAGAGGGGGTGGTGATCTACATCGATCCCTATCAGATTTCCGGAGGACCCAAAGCGGACCTGATTCTCATCACGCATGATCACAAGGACCACGCGTCGGTGGAGGATGTGGCCAAAATTCAAAAGGACGATACCGCCATTGTCACCATTGCGGCGGCAGCCGGAAAATTTACCGGTCAGGTCCAGACCATCCGCCCCGGAGACAGCGTGGTGGTGAAAAATATTCCGATTCAGGCGGTTCCGGCTTACAACACCAACAAGTTCCGAAGTCCGGGGGTGCCTTTTCATCCGAAAGAGGCGGGGCATGTGGGGTATATCATCACGGTGAAGGGTCTGCGGATATACCATGCGGGCGATACGGACGCTATCCCGGAAATGAAGGACTACCGGTGTGATGTGGCGCTGCTTCCGGTTAGTGGTACCTATGTCATGACCGCAGAAGAGGCTCTGGAGGCCGTGGGCATGATCCAGCCGTCGCTGGTGATTCCGATGCATGTGGGAAGGGGGATCGGGAGCCTGGCGGATGCGACGCGGTTCAAGGAGAAGAGTTCGGTCCCGGTATTGATTCTGCCGATGGAGCCGTAAAAAACCGGTATTTCTTGACGAACCCCCCAAAATGATTTATTATGCGCTCGTAAAAAATTTATAACGATGCGTTCCCGGACGGCTCCCATATTAAATCCCGCTTCCACTTTGGTGCGGGATCAGTTATTTGGGGCCGCCTGAATAACATGGCCTCTGCCGTTTCGGGTGAGCGATCCCTCCCCCCTGAATCGAATCCGGTTGTCCAACGGATCCGGTCCGGCCAGAACGGCGGGCAAACCCAACCTACCAACCTACCGGTGATATAGAATGAAAAAATCCACTTTTGTGATTCTGATGGCGGTCGTCGCGATGAATTTGGCCGTCTGGATTGGATTCAACCGAAAAGTACCTGACCAGCCGGATTTTATCGGCACCATTCAAGGTGTCTCCTTCAGCCCGTATCAGGAAGGACAGGACGCCATGAAAAAGATCTATCCCCGACCGGACCAGATCGATTCGGACCTGCGGGTTCTGAAGGGAAAAGTGAACAATGTCCGTACCTACTCCTCTATGGACGGGTTTGAAAACATCCCCGGGATGGCGGCACGGTATGGTTTCGGCGTGACGGCGGGCGCATGGCTCGACCAGAACCTGGAAAAGAACGAAAAGGAAATCGCGAACCTGATCCGGAACGCGAACATCTATACCTCCACGGTCCGCCGGGTGATTGTCGGCAACGAAGCCAAACTGCGTGGGGATGTGACAATCCCTCAGTTGATCGATTATATCCGCCGCGTGCGGAAAGAGGTATCGTGCCCGGTCAGTACCGCGGAACCTTGGCATGTCTGGATCCATAACCCGGAGTTGGCCGATGAGGTGGACTACATCGCCATCCACGTTCTGCCCTACTGGGAACGTGTGCCTATCGAACGGGCGGTTGACTGGGTATTGGAAAGATATCAACAGGTCCGACAGGCGTTTCCGAACAAGCCGGTTTTGCTGGCCGAAGTCGGGTGGCCTTCCCTGGGGGAAAGATGGGGCATGGCCAAACCCAGCCGGGTGCACCAGGCCATGTTTATCCGCCAGTTCCTGAACGTGGCGGTGGACAAAAAAATCGAATACTTCATTATGGAAGCTTTCGACCAGACCTGGAAAATCCCGCTGGAAGGCGTGGTTGGTGCTCACTGGGGAATTTTCGATATCAACCGAAACCTGAAACCGGCCATGGAAGGTCCGGTGGCCGAACATCAGGCGATTCCGACCGAATTTTTCCTGTCCATGCTGCTGGGGCTGATTCCTTTGCTGATTTACCTGAACCGGAAAATCCACCAGCCGGATAACGGCCGCCTGATGTTCGCCGTCGTGGTGCAGGGGATTGTCTCTGCGCTGGTGTGGGTATTGTTCATACCGCTCAATACCGAACTCCTGTTCCTGGAGCGGCTGGCCTGGGCGCTTTTGCTGCCCCTGCAGGTCGGATTGATGTCCATAGTGCTGATCAACGCCTTCGAAATGTCGGAAATGATGTTTCCGAAGGGACTGAAACGAATCTTTCGGCCGTTGAAGGCGGATTTTGACCGGGCTTGGCCCAAGGTCTCCCTGCATCTGGCCATCTGCAACGAACCGCCCGACATGGTCGCCAAAACCCTAGACAGCTTCGCGGGCTTGGATTACCCGAACTTTGAGGTGCTGGTTCTTGACAACAACACCACGGATCCCGCTGTCTGGGAACCGGTGAAGGCGTACTGCGAGAAACTCGGGGAACGGTTCCGGTTTTTCCATCTGGGCAAATGGCCTGGATACAAGGCCGGTGCGCTCAACTTCGGTCTGAGTGTTACCGCTCCGGACGCCGAAGTGGTCGCAGTGGTGGACAGTGACTATATCGTCCGGCCGGACTGGCTGAAATCCATGGTGCCTTACTTCGACAAGCCTTCTGTCGGCTTTGTCCAGGCACCCCAGGACCACCGGGAATGGAAGGGAAATGCATTTAAGGAAATGCTGAACTGGGAATACTGGGGTTTCTTTCAGATCGGCATGGTGCATCGAAACGAGCGGGATGCGATCATCCAGCACGGAACCATGACCCTGATTCGGAGGTCCGCCCTGGAACAGGTGGGGCGTTGGGGGGAATGGTGTATCTGTGAGGATTCCGAGTTGGGCCTTCGTTTGATGAACGCCGGATACGAATCCGTGTATGTTCCGGAGAGCTTCGGCCGCGGCCTGACCCCGGACTCCTTTGCCGGTTACAAACGCCAGCGGTTCCGTTGGGCCTATGGTGCCGTTCAGATCATCAAGAAACACTGGCGGCTCTTTCTTCCATGGAACCGGGAATCCGGGCTTTCCATGGGCCAGCGCTTTCATTTTGCCACGGGCTGGATGCCTTGGATCGGTGACGCGCTGAATGTGGTTATCACCTGGCTCACCCTGTTCTGGGTGGTCGGCATGCTGACTATGCCGTGGATATTCGGCCAGCCCCTGTATCTGTTGCTGTTCCCGGCAATGGGCGTTTTCATGTTCCGGATGCTACACTTCCTGTTGCTGTACCAGGTGCGTGTCGAATGCGGTTTCCGTAATCGGATCGCCGCCGCTGTTGCCGGTATGGCGCTCAGCCACACCATTGGGCGGGCCATGCTGGCGGGGTTTACCACGAACAATCAGCCGTTTTTGCGGACACCGAAATGTGAAAACCAGAAAGCCGTGATCCAAGGACTGCGAATGGCCTCGGAAGAGGTTCTGATGCTGATCGGGTTGCTCTTGGCCGCTTTCGGGATCACGGAAAAATTCGGGACCGACAACCCGGAGATGATGTTGTGGGTGGCGGCTCTTCTGGTCCAAGCTTTGCCGTATGCGGCGGCTTTGTATGTCAGCATGGTTAACGTGGCTCCGGTGGTGAAATCCGAGATCCGGCAAAGCGCCGTGTGGGAAGCGGTGCTTCGATTCCGCCCTGGGTTCCGGTTGGGAAGGGGAAGTGCCCAGGTGGGGTCTCCTTCCTGACTTGGAAGCCGGCTGTTTAATGATCCACAAATTTTACAAATTGGTGGAGATAGGGCAGCCGGTTTTTTTTATCTACAGATTTCACCGATTTTAGGAGATTGTGCTGCCGGCTGAAAGCTGGGGGAAAATAATAAAAACAAAGGGAATAATCAAACTGGCTGGCGAACTGGGCAACTTGGCTGGCGAACTGCAAATACAGCCCGCCGTCCGGGGGCGACCTATCCCGCTTTCCCTGGGAAAAGAACTCGGATACGGCACTCGCAGACGGATCGGACAGAGGGGGTATTCAGTCGAAATGGACCGAGACAACTGACCGGTTTGGATGAACCAAGTCGGCCGTAGTCGCTGTCCGATCCGGCGAGTGCGGCATCCTCAGACAGGCTTTTCCTGCGGGAAAGGCAGAATAGGTCCCCCGCTCCGGCTTTCCGGCGGGTCACCCCTCTGGGAAATCATTCCCTCCCCACTGATGGAGGAGGGTCAGGGCCGAAAATCATTCTCCCCACTAGTGTGAGGAGGGTCAGGGCCGACAATTTTTTCCCTCCCCACTGGTGGGGGAGGGCCAGGGTGGGGGGTAAAGGCGTGACAAGCCACCCCCGCTCCGGCTTTCCGGCAGCTGATCACCTGGCGAACTAATCTCCATAATCGGTGGTTTCGGTGGAAAAAAACCAAGCCGGGATGATCCGAATATTTTTTTGGAAACCGAATAGGCGGGATGAAAAGCGGGAGAACTCCAAACCGGAAGTAACTGCAAACTCCCCCGAAGGGGAATAAAACCTAAAACTCTTCCTAAGGAGAAGGACGGATGAAAGGGATTCGTACATGGATGATGACGGCAGTTGCTGTCGGTTTCCTGTGCCAATTGGCCTGGGCTGCGGTGGATTTGAGTCAGTTTCTGACGGCAGGCGGCGCGGTTGATCAGGCTGCCGTGGTCGCCGCGATTCAAGGCGGGGCGGATCCTATCCAGTTGGCGGTGGATCTGGCCAAGGCCAAACCCGAAATGGCGGATGCCTTTGCCGTGGCTGTGGCAACGGCGTCCCCGGACGTGGATATCGCGACCCTGGCCAAAGCGGTGATCACCGCGGTGCCCAACCAGGCGCAGAAAGTGTTTGACACCCTGATGGCCGCCTTCCCGAATTCGACCTCGGACCTGTTGGCCGCCATCACCGGAATTGCCGGAATCCCCGCTGCGCAGCTGGCCGCGATTCAGGCTTCCGCCGCCTCGTTTTTGCAGCAGAACAGTTTTCAGACCCTGAACCAGCTTACCGGAACCGACAACAACCTGACGAACCAGGAATCGGAAGCCAAGCGTTACCAGAACCGGCAGCAGAACCAAGAACAGTCCCCCTTCCGGCCTCCCGCGCCACCGAGCCCGAGTTCCTGACATTTCGGAATGACGGATGAACGGGAATAGGCGTATGGCGGAAAATAACCGAGGATGAGTCGACGTGGAGGAAGGGAATGAAGATGCACGGAAAAATCCGGTGGAGCATGGCGGTGATGGCAGCGTTGACTGCCGGTCTGATCGCATTAGGCGGAGCCTGGGCCTCCGAGGGGAAAATCCGGGTCGGAAGGTTGGTCGTGATTCCCGGAGTGGCGGCTCAGGGCGAATACGACGACAATATTTACCTGGGAAACGGGGACAACGATACGTCGGAGCGAAAGGAATCCGACTGGATCACGCATATCAAGCCTTCTCTGGCCCTGAAATACGACATGGATATCCGGGGGTCGATTTCGGCGGGCTATGCGGGAGACTTCGCGTGGTACAAGGACAACAGCGACAATGACTGGAGTTCTCACCGGGTGGCCCTGAAAGGGGACTACCTGGCGCCGGCCGGGATGATCGTGGGGGTGCAGAACAATTACGTGAACGCGGATGACCCCTATTCCACGGACAACCTGTACCGGCTGGGGGAGCAGACCAAGCGGTGGAACAACGATCTACAGACCCGAATCGGCTACCAGTTCGGACAGCAGCTGCGCCTGTTAGGCTACTTCAACCTGTACAAGCAGGAGTATGATCTGGAACGGGACGCCACCCAGAACTATGACGAGTATGAGTTCGGTGTGGGTGCCGAGATGCGGGTGATGCCCCAGACTTGGGCATTTGTCCGTCTGTTTACCGGGGAACGGGACTATAATGATCATTCGGAACTTTTCGGAGGATTGACGGACAACACGGATGCCGGATATTCCTTCCACCGGGTCAATGTGGGGATGAACTGGGACGCCACTTCCAAGATTTCCGGAGAGTTCAACGTGGGCTATCAGTGGCTGGATGCGGACAACGAATTCGATCCCCGCGGGAATCCCTACGACGACAAGAATACCTGGACCGCCAAGACCCGGGTATTTTACCAGGCCACTCCCAAGACCCGGATGGGGGTCGAACTGATCCGGGCCCTGCGTTTTTCCGGAGCCGACCTGAGCGAATATTTCGATGAAACCGGGTTCGGGGTGAACCTGAACCAGACCATTCTCACCAATGGTGTGATCCGGGCCGGCCTGGGGTATGCCATTCAGGACTACAATCATCCGGTCGGAGTGGCCGAACGTTCCGACGACAATATTCGGGCCCTGTTGGGATTCGACTATTATTTCCGGGAATGGCTGATGGCCGGTTTGGAATATCGGTACTGGGATCGGGATTCCGATGTCAGCGCCTATGATTTCACCGTCAATCGGTTCATGGCCACGGTGGGTGTAACCTATTAATCAAAATCCGGGTTTGGCGCGGAAACATGTGGGAACCATCGGGGGGCGGTTTGCCCCCCTTTTTGTTGTGCCGAGAAAAGAGGAAAACATGTGTAGCAAGATTCATCTGATCCGGACCATACTCCTGATCGGCTGTATGGGATGTGCGGCCGGAGGGGATGTGGTTCAGGTGACCACCGTTTCCCAGAAGGAAATACAGAAGGTATTGAAAGCCGATACCCTCCAACAACTGGAGGAAATCAAGAAATCAGCCGGAACCCAGAAAGATCCCTACAATCTGTCCCAGGTCATTCAGAAAACCCCCAACTATTCGGTGGAGGAGTATCTCCGGCTTCATGGCGCGGACCCGAAAATCACCCGGGGAGACTACCGGGTGGGCGGCATGGATATGCTGGATATCACGGTGTACGAGGAGGCGGATCTGTCCCGCAAAGGGGTCCGGGTGAGTGCCGACGGCTTCATCTCGTTTCCGTTGATCGGCCGTCTGCAGGTGGGAGACCGGACGACCTCGGAAATCGAGAACCTCATTGCAGAAGCCCTGGCCCAGGGGCAGTATCTGCGGGAAGCGCATGTTTCCGTTGTGGTGACGGATTACAAGAGCCGGCAGTTCATGGTGCTGGGATCGGTCCGGTCGCCCGGCACCTACCCACTGACGGCCCATGAACGGGTGCTGGACGCTATTTCCCGTGCCGGGGGCATCGACTTCGAAAAAGGCGGAAACCAAGGCATGGTGATCCGTGTGTAAGAGCCGGGCACGTCCCGGGAACGGAAAGTGGTCATTCGGATTGACATGGCCGGGCTGATGA